>NC_017857.3:1200000-1500000 GCF_000260985.4 Methylophaga nitratireducenticrescens | reverse complement strand
TCACAGGTAATGATACGAATATTCGTTAATCCACGGGCAAACGCCTGTTTTTCAATGAACTCCCGCTGTGAGTCAGAATTAGATACAGCTGTGATCCGTGAATACGGAAACCGCTCAGCCAGATGCAACGTAAGCGATCCCCAACCACAACCGAGTTCAAGAATATCCTGCCCGTTTTTGAAATCACCCCGTTCGAGATAAATATCGAGCATGGCCTTTTCAGCCTGATCCAGCGAGATGGTGTAATCATCCCACCAACAACCGCTGTATTTGAGATGTTTGCCTAAAGTCAGCTGATAAAATTCGGCTGGTACTTCGTAATGTTGTTCATTAGCCGCCTGGGTTTCTATCGCAATCGGACTGTTTCGTAGCATTTCCATGCATTGATTTTTGATTTCACTGGCGGCTTGCAGATCATAGGCCTTTTCATCTTGCAGGCGTTGCTTAAGCAGCATGCGAATGCCAACTCTTACTAACATGTCAGGTATCAGTCCTTTTTCAGCGATAGTGATCAGACTCATATTTTTTTTTCTCCAGGGAATAAATGCACTGGTTGTTTGTTGATAGCGACGATATTTATCCCCACGACTGCGGATTGCGTGTTGTTCGGTGTAGGGTATGCCGGTTATGAAATACAGAAATAACAACATCACTAATGGCGCCAACCAGAGCCACGCTGCGTGTTCGATGCCAATCGCCATTAAGGGATAGCTAAACCAGTGCAACCACTCAAAAAAGTAATTCGGATGTCTGGAATAATTCCACAAGCCTGTTTCACAGACTTCACCTTTATTTTTCGGGTCGGCCTTGAAATTGGCTAATTGCTTATCCGCAACAGTGACCCCGGTAATGGCAATAATGGCGACAACAAGACCGGCATATTGAGCGAGTCCTAAAGTTTCAATCTGTCCCTGATTAATAAACCAGACTGGAATGGCAAATCCCCAAGCCAATAAAGCCTGAAACTGGAAAAAGAAAAAGTGGTAAAAATTGGTTTTAGCGCCCCAGTACTGTCTTAGGTATTTATATCGTCCATCTTCATCTTCGCCTAACACCCTTTGTGCGAGGTGTGTTCCCAAACGCAAATACCAAAGCAGCATGATGCCCGATGCCATGATGCTCTGAGGCAAATAGCCCTCACTAGTCAGCAAATGAAACAAAGCCAGAAAACTTAATGAAAAAGCCCACAACACGTCGACAATTCCAGCATTTTTACTGAGAATTTGCCAAAACCAACCGCCAAGCATTATTAAAGACACAATGAAAAGACTAAACCACAGCATGTTGTTTTCCTGATTCCTGATTGCGCCAGTAAATAGCCAATGTCAGTAATAATGGAATTGCCAGTCCCCAGCTAATGGCAAGCACTACGATTAATATTTCTGGTTGCAGCCAGTCTAGTGCACCTAAACGACTGCCTGCATAATATGAAACAGGACTGGCAACCGCCGAAAATATTCCCGCCATCACCCGACGTTTTAATAACCATGACAGCGAGTGGTTAAGGGTTAACGCAAAGTTTATCCATAAACACCAAATCCACCAGGGTGCAATCGGTTCAATAGTTTGAGCTTGATAAGCCATTAAATTCCAGGCTGACCAACTGGAATCCAGCACGACACCGATTACAATTGCCGCCAGCACCAGTTTGTAATCAGTCTGTTTCCAGCGATAAAAACGAAAATGAAAGATCAAAAGGGCGACGGTAAAAATAACGGCCGGTGAATTCAACTCCGCGGCCCCGCTTAATACACAGACAAACCAACCGATTTGAAACAGTAAAAAATTAACTATCGTCAGACGATCAGGCATATGCTGGACACCACTGGGGACGCCGGTTATCGGCTTTACTGAATAATAAGTGCACGTCACTGATACTGCGTTCGGCAAAACCACCTTCGCAGTAGCAAAGATAAAACTCCCACATCCGAATAAATGAATCCGGATACCCCATGGCGCGAACTCTGTCCAGCGAAGCGTTAAAACGTTCCCGCCAAGTGGCCAGAGTAATCGCGTAGCTTGGGCCAATGTCTTCAAGGCTGGTGAGTTTCAGCTTGGCTTTGGCAGCAGCATTACTCAGCACGGTGACACTGGGGATAAAGCTGCCTGGGAAAATATACCGCTTGATAAAATCCACTGATTTTACTGCCTGGGCATAACGGTGATCTTCCAGCGTAATCGCTTGAATGATGGCCAGACCATCTGGGGTTAATAAGTCGGCACAACGCTGAAAATAATTATCAATATAGTGATGCCCCACCGCCTCGACCATTTCAATCGAAATCAGCTTGTTATATTGCCCTTGCAGATCACGATAATCTTCAAGCAATACTGTTATCTGATCAGTGAGGCCCGCTTTTGCCACACGCTGAACAGCATAATCATATTGTTGCTGTGAAATGGTCGTTGTTGTGACTCTGCAACCATAATGCTGAGCAGCAAATACCGCACAACCACCCCAACCCGTACCAATCTCCAGCAGATGATCTGTCGGCTGTAAATTCAGCTTGTCACACAATCTCGTCAGCTTTTGCTGTTGCGCAGTTTCAAGGGATTCATTACCGCTGTAATACAATCCGGACGAATACATCATCCAGTCTTTATCCAGAAATAACTCAAATAACTCATTCCCCAAATCGTAATGGGCAGCGATATTCTTGCGGCTACCTCTTCGGCTATTACGATTAAGCCAGTGAAAGCCTTTTAATAAGGCACCGGTAATTCTGGCAAAGCCCTGTTCAAGTTCATCCGTCAATGACTGGTTACGAACCAGAATTCTTATCAAAGTGGTTAGCTCACTGCAATGCCAATCACCCTGCATATAAGACTCTGCAGCACCGACGCTGCCGCCTTGCACGACAGCTTCAAAAAAGCGCCGCTCATTGACGGTCAGACTAATCGATAGATCGGCCTGTGGATCGCCTAATTCATAAACTTCACTTGCTGTATGTAAATGAATACAGCCTTTTTGAATCTTGCCCAGCTGACTGATAACCGCTTTTTCATACAGTTTCGACAGTCGGCTGGGTTTGCCATTTTGTTTTTCAATGACGGCCGATTTATTCATTTATCATCCTCTTGACGTATTACAGGTTGGGTCACACTATCGGCCTGCTGATCGGGATGACTGAAAGAAGGAGTATGTTTTCCCCATAAACGTAATGCCTGCCAATAAATGCGCATTACCACTCTGAGTGTCTGTAGCGGATAGCGAATCGGTAACCAACGCATGCTTCTGGCGGTCATTGGCTGGAAGTCAGTCTGTAATGTCGCATCAAACTGGCGTTCTCCCTCACGCATCAACACCATGTTGATATTGATGGCATCTTGTTCCAGTTGAAAACGCCAGTGGTATTGAATATCCATCGGCATAAACGGTGAAATATGAAACTGTTTATCAAAAACAAAACGCCACGGCTGACTTTGTTGCTGATTCACTTTCAATACATAGGCATAACGTTCATTCCACGGCGTATTGTTGATTTCAGCAACAATAAACTTAAGCTGTTGCTGCTCGAAACAGAAGTAAAATGTCACTGGGTTAAATATAAACCCGAGATAACGTGGATGCGTAAGGATCTTTACCGTACCTGAGAATGACTCACCACTGCGTTGCTGTATTAACTCCACCACTGCCTGTTTCAAATCAGCCAGGTCGGATTGCAGATAATCCTTACGGTAAAAACTGATCAGATTAAAGCGCTCCAAAGACCAGAAACGCGAGCGTTTAAAATGGGATTGCAGTTCATCCAGATCCAGCATCAGCATTGCCAGTGGATACTGAAAAGCATGATTTTTTGGCAAATGGCGCTGATGATGCACCCATCCACGATAAATTCCATCAGGTAACATTAATGCCTCCCTGCTGAGTATTTTCAAGAGCAGCGATAACTCTCAATGCACTCCTGACTCCATCCTCATGAAATCCCCAGCCCCAATAGGCTCCACAATAAAACGTATTTTGCGTATCAATAATTTCCTGCCAGCGACGTTGGGCGTTGAGTGTTGAAAGATTATAAATCGGATGTGCATAACGTCGCTGCACCAAGACTTTTTTGGGGTCAATAAGATGTCCGGAATTTAACGACACGATAAGCTCTGCTGGAATATCCAGACTTTGCAGCGTATTCATGTGATAACTCACTGTGCATTGCTGCTGTAACTCTGGCCCTACCCGGACATTCCAACTGGCCCATGCCAAAGGATTTTCCGGTAACATATTGCTATCCGTATGCAGGTGCATTTCGTTATGCTGAAAGCCGATGCCTCCCAAAACAGCGACTTCGGTTTCAGTAGGTTGATCCAACATGCGAAGCGCTTGATCTGCATGGGCGGCAATAATCACTTTATCGAATTGATAATTTTCGCCATGCACTGTTATGGTCACACCTTGATTACTGCGTTCTATACGATGAATTGGAGAACCCGTCATAAATTCTGCATTGCTCTGCTGTACCAGCGCGTCAACATAAGTCTTTGAACCACCTTTAACTACCCGCCATTGAGGGCGATCCGTTAACGACAGCATATGGTGGTTATGCATAAAACGAATAAAATAGTGTGCTGGAAAATCCACTACTGAAAGACTGGGGCCAGACCATAAAGCACAGGCCATTGGAATGAGATGATCATTAATAAAAATATCACTGTAATTATTAACAGCCAGATATTGACCTAGCGTAAGACCATCATCCTCTTCATTTAATAGTAAAGGAGCCGCACGATAAAATCGCACCAAATCCCATAACATTCGATAAAAACGGACATTCAGCAGATTACGACGCTGACAGAATAATTTATTCAGATCCGTCGCGTTATATTCCAGACCTGAACTTGTGTTGCTCACGCTAAAACTCATCTCTGTAGGCTGACTCGCTACGCCCAATTGCTGCAGTAACTTACTAAAGTTTGGATAATTCTGTTCATTAAAAACAATAAAACCGGTATCCACATGAAAGGCCCTTCCGGATACCTCGACTAAATGGGTATCGGTATGACCGCCAAGATAATTACTCGCTTCAAACACCGTCACGTCGTGTTGCTTTGCCAGATAATACGCGGAGGTCAAACCCGAAATACCTGCCCCCACAATCGCAATCTTCATAAATCAGCCTCCGGAATGATTTTCTTGGAATCACGTTTATGAAGTGGCACCGTGCGAACGTCCCAGATGAGCCCTGATTTTTGCATTAGCTTTAATAAGTAGTAACTTACATCGACTTCCCACCAATAAAAGCCTTGTCTGGCGGAAGCCGGGTAATGATGGTGATTATTGTGCCAACCTTCTCCTAGAGTAAGTAATGCCAACAGAAAATTATTACGACTTTCATCGTTTGTTGTGTATCGTTTTTTACCAATTCGGTGCGCCATGGAATTTATCAACAACGTGACGTGTAATAACACTACCGTTGAAATGAAATAGCCCCACACTAACATTTGCCAACCGCTGGTTTTCAATTCGGGTGCAAACTTTTCCAGTAATACACCAAAGATAAATAAGGTTAAAGCCAATAGAACCGGAGCAATTAAATCAAACCGATCCAGCCAACGTAGCTCGACAAATCTTTTCCAGTCTTGAACCAGATTATAATCAGCCTGATAATGTTTTCCTGAAAGAAACCAGCCCATATGACTCCAAAAAAAGCCCTGCTTGGGGGAATGGGGATCGGCAGGCTGATCTGCATAGCGATGATGCTGACGATGGTGTGCCGCCCACCATAAAGGGCCTCGTTGTGTTGCACTGGCGCCAATCAAGGCAAAGATAAATTGGATTTTTCGCGAAGTTCTAAAGGCTTTATGTGAAAAATAACGATGATAAAATGCTGTTATGGCAAACATTCTCAATAAATATAATGTTATTGCCGTAACAACAGCAACAGTGGAAACGCCCACAAATAAAACGGTCAGACAAGCCAAATGCATCACGATAAAAGGAATGACTCTGAGCCAGTCAACACCAGTATCTGACTTGTCATACTCAGCAGAAGAAACCCGGGGTTCACCATTATCAAACCAATGTCGAATAAATTTCATCAAATGTCTCTTTTTTAATGGTGGTTAGCTTAGTCAGCAAAGTGTGAATTGCATGTGAAGAGTTACCGTGGATTGTTTATCCTTCATAACCATCAACTGCTGGCAACTATTTTTGCGTCCGAGAAAGGAAAAGCTGGTAGTGTAGACATCAACATCACCGATTGACCGCAGTAAGCCACAAAAAATAGCCCCAGCCTTCACCCCACTTTCACAATCTTTACGTTCTGATGAGACAGGAATTTAGTTCATCGGAAAATTACACCATGTTAATGAATATTCTTGTCACAAAATTGACGTGGTTATTACCTTTAATCATTTTTATAGTGGCTGGTAATGGAAAATCTATGCAAAGTAGCTATGTTAACAACTACCCAAAAGCCCTGGATTCACTAGCGTCGCAACCACTAGGTACCCATCAGACCATCACTGGTTTTATGCGTATTTTTAATCGGATTCAGCATAGCGAATTAGATACTGTCGTCACGGGATTTGTTATAATTGCCCTCAAATCAATCTGGGCGAGGTATTTTCGATGATGGAGAGCACGCGACGACATGACATTTCGGATGCAACCTGGGCACTGCTGGAGCCGCACCTCCCGGGACAGCGCGGCCAATGGGGCGGCATTGCGCACAACAACCGGCAGTTCATTGACGCGGTGTTCTGGATACTGCGCACGGGAGCGCCCTGGCGAGACCTGCCCGCCAGTTACGGAGATTGGAAGAACACCCACCGGCGCTTCTGTCGCTGGCGAGATCGGGGGGTATGGGAGGCGCTGCTGGAATGCCTAATTGATGAGCCCGACTATGAGTGGCTGATGATTGATGCCAGTCACTGCAAGGTTCATCCTCATGCGGCGGGCGCACGAGGCGGCAATCAGGGGATGAGCCGCACAAAAGGGGGCTCAACACCAAGGTACACCTGGCCGTGGATGCGCATGGTATGCCGGTCCGAATTATTGCTACAGAGGCTACCCGAGCGGATTGCTCTCAAGCTGACGCATTGATTGATGGCCTTGAAGCACAGCACTTGATTGCCGACAAGGGTTACGACAGCGATGCCATTGTTGAGAAAGCAAAAAACCGGGGGATGCAAGCGGTCATCCCGCCGCGAAAGAACAGGAAGACGCAACGTGAATACGACAGACATCTCTACCGGCAGCGCCACCTGGTTGAAAATGCCTTTCTGCATCTCAAGCGTTGGCGCGGCATTGCGACGCGCTATGCCAAGAATCTGGCGTCCTTTTTGGCTGCCGTGCAGATCAGATGCTTGGTACTCTGGCTCAATGTTTCGTGACGACACTATCTAGCGAAGATCGTTCATGAAAACTATACTGAACAACTTTATTTCAACGATACCTTTAGGACCATCACTGATAGAAATGAACTGGTTGACTATCTACAACAAACCGGGCAGCAGGTGGATTGGCTGGAAGCTCAGGTGCAAGATGTGGCCCGAGGTGAACACGACTTTTATGTTCGATGGATCATGCGATTGCAATTTACGGTGATGGGAAAACAGGTAAACAGCGAATCCATCGGTATAAGTCAATTACGTTTTAATAAACAGGGTCAAATCATTTTTCACCAAGATTTCTGGGATGGTGTGGATGGTTTTTATCAACATTTACCTATCATTGGCTATTCGCTGAGAAAAATACGGGAAAAATTATGATCAAACCTATCCTGTTGTTTTCGCTAGTGCCTCTGCAGTTAGTGAGCGCCAACAGTTTTGAGTCGGAAATAGCACTTGATAAACTCACATTAAAGCAATGTTCTGCTGTGCCAATCAAAGTGATGTTATTTAATCTCGGTGATGTGGCGTTATACCGTGAACAATGTAGTAACGACACCAAACTGACCAGTCAGACTATTCAACTTTCCTTTATCTATAAACGAAGCTTTGATGCTGAGGATTTTCAAAACTCGTCTGTGAAATTGCTTCAGCGTAATCTGGATAAAAGTACGTTTGAGTCAATAAAACCAGCATTATTGGAGTTTAATGCTGGTTATCAGCCAGCCGAAAAAGGTGATCGTTATGATATTCGTTATGCTGCCGATACGGGGTTGGTGTTATTCAAAAACGGTCAACAGCTAAGTCAAAGTAATAACACACAGCTTGGCGAAGTATATTTCAACATCTGGTTTGGTAAAGATCCCTTCAGTACAGGAATGAAAAAAAACCTGTTGGCAGGCCTGGAACAATAAGCCTCACCATTGGTGAACTTAAGTTCATTGACTAATTTCTTCACTGGGATATAACAGTTTTTGTAATCCTGGATGATCGTGCAAAGGTTGCAGAGCAGGATCCTGAGAAACCTCTTCACGGTAGCTCTCGCTACGAGAGATGGCTTCCTTAAGGTAATACAATGCTTCTTCAAATTGATTCATGGCGGTATACGAGCATGCCAGCTGATAAAACGCATGACTGTTTTGTGGATCAATCAATAAAGCCTGATGGCACAGATTGGCAGCCCATTGCGGCTCACCTAATTCCAACACGGCATCAGCTTTATAGGTTAAAGCTTCACAATCATCCCGTTTTATTTTCAGAATGTGGTCGTAAATACCAATTTTATGTGAAGCGGTATTTTCCTGTGCGGCACGTAACCATAACGATTGCAATTCCTGGGTTCGCTCAATTTCTTCTCGGTTTTCTTCAATGTGTAACGTCTTCTGATTTAGCTGCTGTTCAATCGCATGCAATCGCTGTTCATATTGTGAAACCAATTTATTAATCTCTTCATCAGCTAATGAATGAACCCGCTCTTTGATTTCTCGTATCGACGTCCAGCCTACTAAAACTAATATCGATGTTGCTCCGGCAATCAGATAGAAAAAGTATGTGACCGTATTGGTTGAATAGGTCACTGCTTTATCCACCGCATTGATTTCGCGATTGACAATTTGTTGAATCATCTCATTCCGTTGCGCTGCCATATCAGTGCGAAGCTGTTTTAATTCATCCAGCACATAACGCTCAATAAATGGTGAATATAGTGGTTCCTTCAACACTTCGATTTCAGCTTCAAACTGTTCCATCTGAGCTTCAGATAACGGAGGGCTTTTCTCAGTTTCAGCTTCAGCATTTGCCAGTATTGGCAAGCAAAACACGCATACAGTGATTAAGAAGCGAGACATATGGCTCTTCCATGATCGTGAACTTCAACGAGATAACGGTGCAGGTTTTTGATGGCACCAGCATAGTCGTCTTCATTAATAATAAATTGCATATCTACCTGACGCATTGATTGATGCATTGCCAGTACACTGATATTTTTTTCAGCCAGAGCACTGACGGTACGCGCCAAAATACCGGGGATTTTCATATCACTACCAATCGCCGACACAATAGCAACTTTTTGCTGATTAATTTCTGCTTCTGGAAATTGCTCCTGTAATGCTTCACTAATCCGGCGTATATTCTTCAGGCTGGCTGTAAGATAGTGAGTAATCGTATTGGCATTAATATCTTTGGAAATAATATGAGCCTTATTCTTACGAATCTGTGCCAAAATTTCACGATCATAAGTTTCGATATTTCCCGCCATATCTTGATCAAATAGCTCAAACGCATAAACGTGCTTGCAACCGGCGATAATTTCTACACATGGTTTACTACTGATATAGTCACCGGTAATTAAGGTACCAGCATGTTCAGGTTCAAAGGTGTTTCTTACCCTTAACGGAATATTATTCTGCCGTAAGCCTTTTGCCGCTTTAGGGTGAATGGCTTCCATACCCAGATTGGCTAATTGATCAGCAACATCGTAATTGGTTCGGCCAATCGGTACCGCATTTTCTTCACCGACCAGCCGTGGATCAGCACTACTCAAGTGAAATTCTTTATGGATGATCGCTTCATTAGCATTAGTCAACACAGCGATACGGCTAAAAGTCATTTCACTGTAGCCACGATCAAAGGTCGACATCAGACCATCATCGCTATGGGCATAACCGGTGACAATGGGTAACTCTTTGCTCAAATCAATTTTGGCAAAAGCCTTATCAATTCGCTCATCCAGTTTCATGTGTTTGTCAGTCTGCCAACCAGTTAAATCAACATAATGAGCATTGATCTTGTCTTTTTTCAATAATGCGGCTGTGTTCCATGCACTATGCGCCTCACCAATGCTGGCCAACATTTCCCGTACTGTCGCCAGATGCATGTCCAATGCAAAATGACCATGCTGGCAAAGACGTTGTAAATCAGCCAAAACGCGTTCAGCGTCTTCCAAACGTTCTCCAATGAAATTATTGGCCAATTTCAACATTTTTTTATCATTGAATAATTGCTGGTTTATGGAAAAAATCTCTTGTTTAAGTTTTTCCATCGCTTCTTTCCAGCTATCATCGTTTAAGCTATTGGCAAATTCGGCATAAACCCCGGCCTGACCATTTTTCTTGTGCTCAAGCAACAAATCGGTAATACCACCATATGCTGAAACAACAAACACTCGATTGTAAATTGACTCGTTATGAACCGGTTTTAGAATAATATTGTCGCGCACGGCGACATAGTCGCTCATCGATGTGCCGCCTATTTTTTCTACCGTATGAAAATTCATATCTACTCTCTGTTAATTCGTTGTATACCGGACCCAACCGGAATGTTATGTTGACTCTTATTCAGTAACTGCCTCAGCATCTAATTCATAGGCACCTTCGGCGTTATGAACTTCTTTACCATTCAGTGGCGGGTTAAAGACACAGGCGAGATGGAGTTCCTTGAATGCACGCAGGATATGGCGATCGTGTTGGTCCAGGTTGTATAACGTACCTGGAGTGATTTTGTATACCTTCCCATCATCCAGCGTTTCGACCTCTCCTTCTCCACTTATGCAATAAACAGATTCCAGGTGATTCTGGTAATGCATCCGGAAATCAGCACCGGCATAAATCGTGGTGATATGAAAGGAATACCCCATCTTGTCGTCTTTTAATAACATACGGGTGCTTTCCCAATTGCCATCAGGAGAAACAATACGGCGAGATGTTTTTTGAGCTTCCTGTAATTGTCTAACGATCATTATTTAATCCTCAATTGCTAGTTGGCTTTTTCGGTGACCGGGGCACCGATCACCGAATTCAGATGGCTAATTAGTTCTGATTAACTTGCCGCTTTTTTGTTCTCTGGCTCAATCACATCAGATTTACTGGCTTCATCGCTTACTGAATAATCACCTTCGAAAAAGTCTTTTTCTTCCGGAATGCTGTCTGCTTTAGCGCAAACTTCTTTAATCGCCTGCTCCAGAATATCAATACCTTTTTTCAGATTTTCATCTCTTATCGTAAGTGGACAGAGGAATTTCACAACATGATCATCGGCACCACTGGTTTCAATAATCAAACCTTTCTGGAAGCATTTACGTGTAATTTGACCAGCTAAATCACCACTGACACAGTTAATACCGCGGAACATACCCCGGCCGTGTGAGTTGAAATTGCCTTCACCGTATTTGGCCACAATGGCATCAACACGATCTGCAATATACTGACCTTTACGCTGTACTTCCTTGGCAAATTTATCGTCTTTCCAGAAGTGATCCAGCGCTGCTTTTGCCGTAATAAAGGCATGGTTATTTCCCCGAAAGGTTCCGTTATGCTCACCCGGAGACCATTGATCCACTTCCGGTTTCATCAGCACCACGGCAAATGGCAGGCCATAACCACTCAGTGATTTGGATAAAGTCACAATATCAGGATAAATACCTGCTTCCTCAAAACTAAAAAAGGTACCGGTACGGCCACAACCAGCCTGAATATCATCAACAATTAACAAAACATCATGACGTTTGCAGATTTCTGAAAGGCTTTGTAACCAAGTCATCGAAGCAGCATTGATGCCGCCTTCACCCTGTACGGTTTCGACAATGACTGCCGCAGGTTTATCAACACCGCTGCTTGAATCAGACAACATCTTGTCAAGCAAGTTGGTCGTATCAAAATCATCTCCCAGATAACCATCATAAGGAATGCGCGTTGAACCATGTAAGGCGATACCTGCACCGCCTCGGTGGGTTGAGTTGCCTGTTACCGATAAGGCACCAAGGGTCTGACCATGCCAGCCGTTAGTGAATGAAATAATGTTTTCACGACCTGTTTTTTTACGGGCAATTTTTAAAGCCGCTTCAACAGCATTGGTTCCGGTAGGACCAGTAAACATGACAATGTAATCAAGATTTCGCGGCTTAAGAATATTTTCATTAAAACTTTCTAAAAACTCACCTTTAGCTCGAGTGTGTAAATCCAATCCCTGCGTAATACCATCACGTTGAATGTAATCAATCAGTTTTTCTTTAAAAACGGGGTGATTATGACCGTAATTAAGTGATCCGGCACCAGCCAGAAAATCAATATATTCGTTACCGTCTTCATCGTAAATCAACTCGCCTTGTGCCTTGTCAAACAAGCGAGGAAATGCACGGGCATATGAACGCACTTCTGATTCGATCTCTTCAAAAATTTTCATTCGCTTTTCTCTCCTGTGGAAATTGGTTTCATTGCTGATCTGTATTAATGGTTGCTTATTGGCTTGAATGGGCCAACTTTGACTAACATTTCGGTATCGTGTTGATCAGCAAAATGTTGATGGCGATCAAACATGACCGTACTGCTTATTTCGGTATCCAGCTTGCGGGCCAAACTTTCAAATAAAGCCCAGGAAGCTTGGTTTTCAGGGGTTATAGTGGTTTCAATACGTTTAATATCGCGGTTTTGTTCACGCGACAAAATCTCTTTAAGCATTCGTCCGGCAAGTCCTTGTCCTCTAGCTTTTTCTCCGACTGCTACCTGCCATACAAAGAGTGTTTCGGGACGTTTGGGTATGCGATACCCGGAAACAAAACCCACCAAGTCATGATCGAGAACAGCCGCAACAGCTGTTTCTGCAAAATGACTGCTTTGCAGCAAATTGCAGTACATTGAATTGGTATCCAGTGGCGGGCATTCAGAAATAAGTTTATGTACAGCTGCACCGATCTCTGCAGTTGGTTGTATTAATTTTATTGATAAAGATGCAGTCTTGTTTTGGCTCATGTTTATAATCAACTCTAATGTTTATGACACTAAGTAATTAGTGGGATATAAAAAATAGAAATTGTCAGCTGATCTTAATTTATTAAATCCAATCATATATTTATGACTTGCAGATGACAGAATCTAAATATATAGTACACTAAACAAGTTAAATGTCCAGACCACTTTCCTTCTGACATTTAGTTCGAGATCATTAGGTTTTGTCTAAAAAAAGCAGGCTGATAAGCTGGTAAAACATAGCTATGTGATCTGCCCCAAGTTGAAAAATTTATGAAAAAACGTGGGAAAATATGTTGAATTCAATTCAAATTAATACCGAAACTATCGATGCGCTTGGCTTAGATAAAGAGCAAAGGGAACACCTGTTGAATCATATTGAAGAAGTGCTTATTGCATTACGCCGAGTTATCCGTGCCACCGACCTACATTCAAAGTATCTTGCTAAAACTACAGGACTGACCGCACCACAGATTCTGTTATTACAAACATTGCGTGATAAAGGACAAGTGACTATTGGTGAGTTGGCTCAGGAAATGAGTTTAAGTCAAGCTACGGTAACTACCATTTTGGACCGTTTGGAAAAACGTGCTTTGGTCTATCGCCAACGTTCTAAAACAGATAAACGTAAAGTACATGCTTATTTGACCGAGGCTGCTACAGAAACACTTAAAAGTGCGCCAATCCCTTTACAGGATCGTTTTACACGTGAATTCAGTAAATTAGATGAATGGGAACAGGCGATGATTATGTCGGCATTGAAGCGGGTTGCTCAAATGATGGATGCACAACATATAGATGCTTCACCGGTATTGGATATTGGTTTACTGGACCGTTATGAAGATGAACAGGATGTTGTGAAAATGCCTACCAAACGTCGTTAATGATTTTGCATGCCATAAGCATTCACCAATAAGCGTTCAATTTCACTCGCCGGTAGCGGTTTACTGTAATAGTACCCCTGTAACTCCTTACACCCCATGGTGGTAAGCATATTGACCTGCTCAACACTTTCAACACCTTCAGCAATCGTTCGCAATCCCAGGTTATCCGCGAGTTGAACGATCGTTCTTGCAATAGCCGCGTCTTTAGGGTTACCAACAATTTCATCCACAAAGGTTTTATCAATTTTCAGGGTATTTATCGGGAAATTCTTTAAATAACTCAGTGAAGAATAACCAGTTCCAAAATCATCAATAGCCAGCCCTACTCCCATTTCTTTTAATGCATTTAATAGTGGAATAGTTTCCATGACATCTGTAAGCATCGCTGTCTCAGTTATCTCTAATTCCAGAGAAGAAGCTGGTAGCCTCGAGGCATTGAGGCAATGTCCAACCTGCTCAAGCAATAATTGCTGATTAAACTGCATCGCTGATAAATTTACCGAAACCCGCCATTGCCCCCCAAATCGCTGCTGCCATTTATGAGTTTGCAGACAGGCTTGATTCAATACCCACTCACCGATCGTAATAATCAAACCAGTGCTTTCGGCTACATCAATAAATGTCAATGGCCCTAACAGACCTTTTGTTGGATGTAGCCACCGCAGCAAGGCTTCGAATCCGATAATTTTGTTAGTTTCTACTTCAATCTGTGGTTGGTAAAACAGCAGAAATTCATTTCGTTCCAGAGCTTGGCGCAGATCCTGTTCAATTTGCAAGCGCTCATAAAGGTAATCATTCATTTCTGTTGAAAAAAACTGATAATTATTACGGCCCAGCTCTTTCGCATGGTTCATCGCTACATCAGCGTGTTGCATCAGGCTTTGTACGTTATCCCCATCCTCAGGGAAAAGGGCAATACCAATACTGACCGTACTGAAAACGTTATAACCTTTTATATCAAATGATTTTTCAAACTTGGCGACAATGCGTTGCGCTATATTTGCCAGTACATCCACATTATCAATATTGGTCAGCATTACTGTAAATTCATCGCCAGCAAACCGGGCAACGCGGTCATCCTTATCCTTACTTACCGCAATCAAATCTGCATCACGCAGGCAATCTTTAATTCTTGCTGCAGCTTCACACAGCAATACATCACCAACCAAGTGTCCAAATTTATCATTAATATGTTTAAAGTGATCCAGATCGATAAACATCAAGGTTAAGGATTGTTGTTTATGTCGGGCTCGAGCAATAGCTGTTTCGAGCTGTTCGAGAAACAAACGTCTATTGGGTAAATCGGTTAAGGTATCGTAGTAAGTGAAATAAGCGATTTCCTGCTCAGACTGTTTAAGTAATGTAATGTCTTGCAGAGTACCTATAATTTTCCAACCATCGTAATCTTCTATTATTTCCGTACGTTCATGAAGATAAAATAACTGGCCACTCTCTGACTGAACACGATATTCAATGTCGTATGAATGTTTTTGATTTATCGCCCGACGCAAAACTTGTTTAAACAATGCTCTGTCTTCAGGAAAGATATGACGGATAATATGTTTAAACGAAACACCTTGAGAAGTATTTTCTATACCTAATAATCGATACAGATCACCACTACAATCAATTCTATTCTGTTTAAAATCCCATTCCCAATACACAAGATGAGCAATAGCTTGAGCCTTGGCTAGTTTAGATCGACTTTGACTAAGTTCTCGTAAGGTATTGTTGGCATTAAGAATATAATGGATTCGGTGCGAAAATAACGGCCATTTGAATGGTTTGGTAATAAAATCTGTAGCGCCAGCCTCAAATGCTTTTTCAATTTCATCAACTTTGTCATGTATTGTCACCATAACAATCGCTGACTGCTGTCCCTTGGGGAGTGAACGTAACTTTCGACAGCAGGTAAATCCGTCCATGCCAGGCATGGAGACATCCAGTAAAGTTATATCAGGTAAATGCTCGGCAAATAAATCGATTGCCTGCTCACCATTTTGAGCTTCAATAATGGTTAAGTTCGGATCCTGAAGTGATTGCTTCATCAGCAGGCGAGTCACCGGATCGTCATCAACAATAAGCACGGTATATAAGGGTGGACTATCCATGTTGCCAGATACCTGAATTTCTAAGCAAAGAAACACTGATATAAGAATGACCAAACAGATCAACGGCAGTTTATATCAGCAATATTAAAGAAGAATATAAACTACCATAGTCTTTATAACTTTAACCTGCGCTAGCGCACATTTATGAAAAGGTGAGTTAGGGCGCGGGATTAGGAATCGTTTTATGAATGTCTTCAATGGCGCTAACAACTTCATTGCTAAGTATTAATTGCTCACTCGCTATATTGGATTGTAATTGCAGCATAGTGGTCGCCCCAATAATAGTAGCCGCCACAAAGGGACGACTATTCACATAGGCCAGTGCCATTTGCGCAGGATCTAATTGATATTGCTTTGTTAAATCAACATAAGCCTGAGTCGCCTGAACAGCTTGAGGATTGCTATAGCGGGCATAATGTGGCCATAAACTCATTCTAGCCGTGGCGGGTGCATTGTTCTGTAGATATTTTCCAGTTAGCACACCAAAGCCCAATGGTGAGTAGGCCAATAATGGAACATTCTCCCGATAGCTGATTTCGGCACAGCCGATCTCATAAGTACGATTAAGTAAACTGTAGGGGTTTTGTACAGAAGCTATCACCGGTAAATTCATAGCCTGTGCCACTGAAATAAACTGCATCAGCCCCCAAGGTGTTTCATTGGATAATCCGATGTAGCGGATTTTGCCGGCTTTTATCTGCTTTTCAAGGGCTTGCAAAGTTTCAATCACAGGCGTCATGCCTTCTTCAGCAGAATCATGTTGATAGCCCAATTTGCCAAAATAATTGGTTTGTCGTTCAGGCCAATGTAATTGATACAAATCCAGATAATCGGTTTGCAGGCGTTGCAAACTGTTGTCTAACGCTTCACTGATATTTTTATCATCAAATCGCGATTTCCCTTGGCGAATATGCCCTACCCAATCAGCACCGGGCCCGGCGATTTTACTGGCAAGAACCAAATCATCCCGACGACCGCGTTTCGCCAACCAATTACCGATAATCGTTTCAGTTGCGCCATAGGTTTCTGCCTTGGGAGGAATTGCGTAAAGCTCGGCTGTATCAATGAAATTAATACCCTGCGATACAGCGTAATCAAGCTGTTCAAATGCTTCCTGTTGAGTGTTCTGTTCACCATAAGTCATTGTGCCAAGACAGATCTGGCTGACTTTTAGATTACTATTGCCCAGAGTATTAAATTGCATAGTGGATCCTGTGGTTTTCAGACGGTAGAAACAAAACAACGCCCGTTAAGAGCGTTGTGATGATATTAAAGTTGCTAATGGTCGGGACAGAAGGATTTGAACCTTCGACCCCTTGCACCCCATGCAAGTGCGCTACCAGGCTGCGCCATGCCCCGACAAGCAACAAAACAGTGAAATTATAACGTATTAAGCCAGTATCGTACGAATTTGTTCCAGCTCTTTCAGCATTTCATCAATCAGTTGTTTGCGATTTTCATTACTGGGGGCAGCTTCCGGTTTGTGTTCTGTTTCCAATTGCTGGCGGGCACCGCCAATGGTAAACCCCTGTTCATAAAGCAAGCCACGAATTTCACGAATCAGCACCACATCATGGCGTTGGTAGTAACGGCGATTACCACGGCGTTTAACGGGTTTGAGTTGGGTAAACTCCTGTTCCCAATAGCGCAGTACATGTGGTTTCACACCACATAACTCACTGACTTCACCAATGGTAAAGTAACGTTTACCCGGAATTGCAGGTAGTTCGTTGTTATTACTCGCCTCTAGCATAACTGTCCACCCTTGCTTTCAGTTTTTGGCCAGGACGAAAAGTAACAACACGACGGGCGGTGATTGGAATTTCTTCACCCGTTTTCGGGTTACGGCCAGGCCGTTCATTTTTATCGCGCAGTTCAAAATTACCAAATCCTGAAAGTTTCACTTGATCACCTTCCTCAAGTGCTCCACGGATTTCTTCAAAGAACATTTCGACCAGTTCTTTTGCTTCACGTTTATTAAATCCCAACTCTTCATAAAGTTGTTCAGTCATATCGGCTTTTGTGAGTGCCATTCTTTACCTCTATTCTTATTATTGAACCGACGTTAGGTTCTAACAACTGCACCCAACTCACTTTGCAGCTTGTTGGTGATTTGCAGCATTAATGCATCGACTTCATCGTCGGTCATGGTTCGCTCACCATGTTGAAGATGGAAAGCGACCGCAATACTCTTTTTGCCAAGCTCGACACCATCTCCAGAATAAACGTCAAACAATTGAATTGACTTAAGAATATCAGACTCGATACCTTTCAGGCAATGCTCAATTTCAACGGCTACAATGGAATTGTCGACAACTAATGCGAGATCTCTGCGAATAGCAGGATAACGCGATAAAGCAGTAAATGTTGGAATGGCAGATTGCAGACAAACCGTTAATGCCAATTCGAAAACATACGCTTTCCCAGTAAAACCTAATGGCTTATTGAGTTTGGGATGCAGTGCTCCCATCCAACCCACCGGTTTATCATTTTGATAGATACGTGCAGATTGTCCAGGATGCAATGCAGGATGTGTTTCAGCGCGAAATTCGACCTTGCCATTTCCCAGCGCCAATAACGCCTCGACATCAGCTTTAACATCATAAAAATCAACTTTACGATTTTTTTCCGACCATTGTTCAGGATTAACATCACCATAGACCAGTCCGCCAATACACAGATACTGATCGATATCAGCCAATTCACCTCGGAATACACGACCCACTTCAAACAATCTAATCCGGTCATGTTGACGATTCAGGTTATAAACCATTGCTTGCACCAGACCCGGCCAAAGTGAATGACGCATCACTGACAAATCAGCAGAAATCGGATTGGCTAACTTGATAGGTTCGGCTTCACTATCAGCAAAATGCTGTTGCATAGCCGGATCAACAAAACTGTAGGTGATCGCTTCAAAATAACCACGATCTACCAATAGGTTTTGTAGTCGTTCTGCTGCAAGCTGTTGTTCAGATATTGCACCTGGCAATACACTGATTTTAGGACGGGTTTGAGGTAAGCGATCATAGCCGTAAAGACGACCCAATTCTTCAATCAAATCGACTTCGATAGTAATATCAAAACGGAAACTTGGCACAATCACCAGCCAGCCCTCTCTAACTTGCGTAACTTCCAGACCCAACCGTGTCAGCTGTTCTTCTACTTCAGCAGCTTCTATCTCAATTCCCAATACGCGTTTAATTCGATTTGCACGTAGCAGGATTTGCGGTGTTTCAGGTAATGCACTTTCTTCACGGACTACAGTAAGCGGGCCTGCCTGACCACCGGCAATTTCCAGAATCAACTGAGTGGCGCGTTGCATTGCCTGTTGAGCCAATTGAGGATCAACACCACGCTCAAAGCGATGAGATGAATCAGTATGTAATCCATAACTTCTGGCCTGCCCTGCAATCGCATCAGGTGTGAAAAAAGCCGCCTCGAGAAACAGTGAGGTTGTTTTATCATCAACCGCGGAAGCTTCTCCGCCCATTACACCCGCAAGAGCCAGCGGACCAGAGGCATCGGCAATCACCAATGTCTGTTCAGCAATCTCAACTTGCTGACCATCTAATAAAGCCAGTTTTTCATCTGTCTTGGCAAACCTTACAATAATGCTCTGCTGTAACTTCTGCAGATCAAATGCATGCATCGGTTGACCCAGCTCCAACATCACATAGTTCGTAATATCCACCACGGCGCTCAGACTCCGTAATCCACTGCGACGCAGTTTTTCCTGCATCCATAACGGCGTTTTCGCATCAGGATTGATATTTTCAATCACCCGACCAATATAATTCGGGCAGGCTTGTTTGGCTTCTACTGAAACTGGAAATGTTGTCTGAACAGTTGCCGCTATTTCATCAATAGTTACCGGTGTCAGATTGGTTCGACTAATCACGCCCAATTCGCGTGCAATACCGGCAACCCCCAGGCAATCACTACGGTTTGGGGTTAAATCGACTTCAATCGTGAAATCATTTAATGCCAGATAATCGCGAATATCACTGCCAACAGGTGCATCAGCCGGTAATTCCATCAGTCCATCAGAGGATTCAGCCAAGCCGAGTTCTTTAGCAGAACACAACATACCGAAAGAGGGTTCACCACGCAGTTTGGCTTTTTTAATTTTAAAATCACCTGGCAAGACTGCACCAACGACGGCAACCGGAATTTTCAAACCTTCACGAACGTTGCTGGCACCGCAGACAATATGTAATAACGCATCACCGGCAACATCCACTTCACAGACACGCAATTTGTCAGCATCCGGGTGCGCTACAACTGATTTCACCTGCCCGACCAATACGCCTGAGAAATCCCCGGCCACAGGCGAAACCGAATCAACTTCCAGACCCGCCTGAGTCAGTTTCTCGGCAATAACCTGCACATCAAAATCAGGATTTACCCATTCACGTAGCCAATTTTCGCTTAATTTCATGGCGAACTTCCTATCCTATTTGAACTGACGCAGGAAGCGCAGATCGTTCTCAAAAAATAATCGCAGATCATTCACGCCGTATCGCAACATCGCCAGGCGCTCAACGCCCATGCCAAATGCCAGACCCAGATATTTTTCACTATCAATATTGACGTGCTCGAATACTTTTGGATGCACCATGCCGCAGCCCAGCACTTCCAGCCAGCCGGTATGGCTGCAGACTCGACAGCCTTCTCCACCACAGATCACACATTCAATATCCGCTTCTGCCGAAGGTTCGGTAAATGGGAAGTACGAAGGTCGAAACCGCACATTGAGTGGTTTTTCAAAAAATGCCTGGAGGAAATCGGCAAGAATACCTTTCAAATCGGTAAAGCTGATGTTTTCATCCACCATTAAGCCTTCTACCTGATGGAACATCGGTGTGTGGGTTAAATCTGAATCACAGCGATATACCCGGCCCGGGGCGATGATTCGTAAAGGTGGCTGTTCGTTTTCCATGACCCGGATTTGCACCGGTGAAGTATGGGTGCGCAACAGCATTTCAGCGTTAAAATAAAACGTGTCATGCATCGTACGCGCTGGATGACCCTCAGGAATGTTCAATGCAGTGAAGTTGTGATCACCATCTTCGATTTCCGGTCCTTCGGCAATTTGAAAGCCGATTTGACGGAAGTACTGTTCAATACGTTGCAAGGTGCGAGTCACTGGATGCAGACCGCCGACTTCAGCATTACGACCGGGTAAGCTTACATCAACCGTTTCGGCAGCCAAAGCTGCATTCATGGCCTGCTCAGCAAGCAACTTGGACCTGACTTCAGTCAGACCTGCAACCTCCTGCTTTGCCAGATTCACTTCTTTACCAATTAAAGGACGTTCTTCTGCACTGAGATTGCCCAACTCTTTGACATAACCAGTGATAAGCCCTTTTTTGCCGAGATATTCAACCCGGACATTATCCAGCGTCTTGGCATCGGTCGCATTTTGAATCGCGGTCTTCGCTGCCTCAACAATATCTTTTAATGCCAATAACTGCGATGACAGTTCAGCCATATTTCCTCCACCTGAGGATCAATCAGAAATAAAAAAGGGCCGTCATCAACGGCCCTTTCCTGTGTAACTAATAATAAGATCCGCGCTAAAGCGAACCGACTGATTAGTTAGCCAAAGCCGCCTTTGCTTTTGCAGCAATAGCAGCAAATGCAGCAGAATCGTGATAAGCAATATCGGCCAGTACTTTACGATCGATTTCAATAGATGATTTTTTCAGACCATCGATCAAACGACTGTACGAAATTCCACATTCACGGGCAGCAGCGTTAATACGCGCAATCCACAATGTACGAAATACACGTTTTTTCTGACGACGATCACGGTATGCATATTGACCGGCTTTGGTAACTGCCTGGACAGCAACACGATAGACATTCTTGCGACGACCATAATAGCCTTTGGCCTGCGCGATAACTTTTTTGTGACGGGCTCTGGCTGTTACACCACGTTTTACTCTAGCCATTGGAATACTCCTTAATTATAGAAGAGGCAATAATTTGCGGACTGACAAATGATCTGCTTTACAGATTGTCAGCGTGGAACGCAGTTGGCGTTTCCGCTTAGTGCTTTTCTTGGTCAGGATATGGCTAGTAAACGCTTGAGCACGTTTGAACTTTCCGCTACCGGTGCGTTTGAAACGCTTCGCTGCACCGCTATGATTTTTCAATTTTGGCATTTGGAACTCCGCATTGTTAATTTAATTAATAGTTATTTTTTATTACTTGGCGCCAAAACCATAATCATTTGCCGACCCTCTTTCTTCGGATGTTGCTCAATGACTGACAGATCTTTCAGATCTTCGGCTACTCGTTCGAGCAGTTTCAGTCCTAATTCCTGATGGGCCATTTCACGTCCACGAAAGCGGAGGCTGACTTTGGTTTTATTACCTTCTTCGAGGAAACGTGTCAGGTTGCGTAGTTTTACCTGATAGTCACCCTCTTCCGTCCCTGGTCGGAATTTTATTTCCTTAACCTGTATCTGTTTTTGCTTTTTCTTAGCAATGGCTTTTTGTTTATTAGCCTCAAACACATACTTACCGTAATCCATAATACGGCAGACAGGTGGTTCTGCCTGTGGGGCAATCTCCACCAAATCCAGCTCGGCTTCTTCAGCTAATTCCAAGGCTTTCGCCAACGGAATAATACCTAATTGTTCACCGTTTGCATCGGTTACACGAATTTCTCTGGCTGTGATTTCAGAATTCAGCCTTTTTTGATCTGTAGCGATGTTTTTAATCCTCTAAAATAATTCGACCGCGGCGAGCGACGTCTTCTTGAAGCAAGGAAACGAAGCTCTCAAGCGACATAGCGCCTAAATCTTCGCCTTTGCGAGTACGTACTGCCACGGCATTTTCTTGTGCTTCGCGATCCCCAACAACGATTAGATAAGGTACGCGACGCAATGTGTGCTCGCGTATTTTAAAGCCAATCTTCTCATTTCTCAAGTCCGTATCAGCTCTAAATCCCTGATTTTTCAATTGTTGGGCAATTTTTTGAACATAATCTGACTGTTTATCGGTAATTCCCATGACCATAACCTGACGAGGTGCAAGCCATGCCGGAAACGCGCCAGCATATTCTTCAATGAGTATACCGATAAATCGCTCGAGTGATCCAAGAATCGCACGATGCAGCATTACCGGTACCTGTTTGGAACCATCATCAGCCACATAAGTTGCATCTAATCTTCCGGGCATTGAGAAATCCACCTGAATGGTGCCGCACTGCCAGACCCGTCCCAGACAATCTTTTAAAGAGAATTCGATCTTCGGTCCGTAGAAGGCACCCTCGCCGGGTTGCAGTTCCCAGTCCAGATCTTTGGCATTTAATGCCTGTTCAAGCGCATGTTCCGCTTTATCCCAGACGGCATCACTACCGACACGATTTTCCGGACGAGTCGACAATTTGATAATAATCTCGTTAAAACCAAAATCGGCATAAACGTTAAACAATAGATCTATAAAGGTAGAAACCTCGGTCTGAATTTGATCTTCAGTACAGAAGATATGCGCATCATCCTGAGTGAATCCACGCAGACGCATCAAACCATGCAAGGTACCGGATGGTTCATTACGATGGCATGAACCAAACTCGGCCATACGTAAAGGTAAATCACGGTAGCTTTTCAGACCCTGATTAAATATCTGGATATGACAAGGGCAGTTCATCGGTTTAACCGCGTAATCACGGTTTTCCGAATGGGTGCTGAAAATCATGTCACCAAATTTATCCCAGTGACCGGACTTTTCCCACAAACTGCGATCCACAACCTGAGGGGTGCGCACTTCCTGATAGTCATTTTGAGCCAGTACGTCGCGAATATATTTTTCAACTTCGCGATAAATTCGCCAGCCATTGTCATGCCAGAAGATCATACCAGCCGCTTCATCCTGCAGATGGAACAGATCCAGACTTTTCGCCAACTTCCGATGGTCACGCTTTTCGGCTTCTTCCAAACGATGTAGGTAGGCTTTCAGGTCTTTTTTATCTGACCAGGCAGTACCGTAAATACGCTGCAGCATTTCGTTTTCAGATTTACCACGCCAGTAAGCACCGGCCAGTTTCATCAGTTTGAATGCTTTAAGTTTTCCGGTATTCGGTACGTGCGGACCACGGCATAAATCCATGAATTCGCCCTGGCGGTATACAGACAGGATTTCATCCTTTGGAATGTCTTCGATGATCTGAGCTTTATATTCTTCACCCATTTCACGAAAAATCTGCACTGCTGCATCGCGGGTGACTTCTTCACGAACCACTTGCAGATCTTGCTTGACCAGCTCTTCCATGCGTTTTTCGATTTTCTGCAAATCTTCCGGTGTAAAACCTTTTGGATAGGAAAAATCGTAGTAAAAGCCATCTTCGATAACCGGGCCAATAGTGACCTGTGCATCGGGATAAAGTTGTTTTACAGCTTGAGCTAACAGATGTGAGGTCGAATGTCGGATGATATCGAGCCCTTCTGCATCACGTTCGGTGATGATGGCAAGTTCAGCATCATCTTCTATAACGTAATTGGTATCGACAAGTTTGCCATTCACTTTGCCTGCCAGAGCAGCACGGGCTAAACCGGTACCGATATCGGCAGCAACATCATGAATGGAAACGGGATGATCGAACTGGCGTTGACTGCCATCAGGAAGGGTAATTGAAATCATACTATATCCTTGGTTGTGGCCAATACGAGAGGCCTTAAAAACCAAAAAGCACCTGCAAGAGGTGCTTGATGTATATATCTGGTAGGCACGATTGGATTCGAACCAACGACCCCCACCATGTCAAGGTGGTGCTCTAACCAACTGAGCTACGTGCCTGCTGTGAAGCGCGAAATTATACGCAGTCAGGCATATTTTGCAAGCGCTTTATACCGCCAATAGAACTAAGTATTTCCATACATACTAAGTAGGTGTCTATTACAAAGCAACCGGCCCTAGCGCCATCTTTCTTACTTTATCAAGTTCATCTCTTAATTTAGCCGCTTCTTCAAACTCCAGGTTCTGTGCGTGTTTATACATCGCATTTTCAATCTGTTGAATTCGTTTAGCCAATTGCTGAGGTGATAAAGAAGCATATTTGGCATGTTCTTCAGCCACTTCGGCAAAGCGCAGTTTTTCCTCTTTTTTGCTTTTCGAATCATCCATGCCACCACGAATCGATTTGATAATTCCAATCGGGGTAATGCCATGCTCCAGATTATGAGCAATCTGTTTTTCACGCCGCCGATCGGTTTCATCAATTGCCCGTTGCATTGAACCGGTAATCTTGTCTGCATATAAAATCGCTTTACCATTGAGGTTTCGCGCTGCACGCCCGATGGTCTGAATCAGTGAACGGTCACTGCGCAGGAACCCTTCTTTATCGGCATCCAGAATCGCTACCAGCGAGACTTCAGGTAAATCCAGTCCTTCCCTGAGTAAGTTGATACCCACCAGCACGTCAAATTCCCCCAGCCGAAGATCACGCAGAATCTCCATCCGTTCGACCGTATCGATATCCGAATGCAGATATCGCACCTTGACGTTGTGCTCGCGCAGATAATCAGTGAGATCTTCTGACATGCGTTTGGTCAATGTGGTGACCAGAACACGCTCGTTAACAGCAGTGCGTTTAGTAATCTCGGAAAGCAAATCATCGACCTGGGTGCCAACCGGACGAATTTCCACCTCAGGATCGATTAACCCGGTTGGACGCACTACCTGTTCGACAATATTGCCAGCATGTTCCGCTTCATATTTCCCTGGTGTAGCCGAAACAAAAATGGTCTGTGGTGCCAGCTTTTCCCATTCATCAAACATCAACGGACGATTATCCAATGCAGAAGGCAAACGGAAACCATAATTCACCAGCGTTTCCTTACGTGAACGATCACCTTTATACATCGCGCCAATCTGCGGAATCATCACGTGGCTTTCATCAATGACCAAAATGGCATCATCAGGCAGGTAATCAAATAAAGTGGGCGGTGCCTCTCCTGCTTGTCGAGTCGATAAATGTCGAGAATAGTTTTCAATACCGTTGCAATAACCAAGCTCTAATAACATTTCGATATCAAAACGGGTGCGCTGCTCTAAGCGCTGAGCTTCGACTAATTTATTCTGTTCATTTAGTTCAGCCAATCTTTCACGTAATTCATCTTTGATCGAATCCACAGCACCAAGAATGGTCTCGCGCGGCGTGGCATAGTGAGTTTTAGGATAAATGGTAATGCGGTTCATCCGTTGTAATATTTCCCCGGTCAACGGATCGAAATAGCTGATTTGTTCAACTTCATCATCAAACAGTTCAACCCGCACCGCATCACGTTCGGATTCTGCCGGGAAAATATCAATCACTTCGCCACGCACCCGGTAGGTGCCGCGAGACAATTCAATATCATTTCGCGAATACTGCAATTCAGCGAGCCGCCGTAAAATTTCGCGTTGATTAATGATATCGCCCTGAACCAGATGCATGACCATTGCCAGATAGGCATCTTTATCACCCAAGCCATAAATACAGGAGACACTGGAGACGATAATCGCATCGCGCCGTTCCAGCATGGCTTTGGTTGCCGATAAACGCATTTGCTCAATCTGCTCGTTCACCGAGGCATCTTTATCTATAAAGGTATCGGATGACGGCACATAGGCTTCCGGCTGATAATAATCGTAGTAGGACACGAAATATTCCACCGCATTATTGGGAAAGAACTCTTTCATCTCACTATACAGTTGTGCAGCCAGCGTTTTATTGGGTGCCAGAACCATCACCGGACGCTGCACAGCTTGCGCAACATTGGCAATCGTAAAGGTTTTTCCCGAGCCGGTGACCCCCAACAGGGTCTGCCACATTTCACCGTTGTTTAATCCCTCAACCAGCGACGCAATCGCAGTTGGTTGATCCCCCGCCGGTTCAAACTCGCAGACTAATTCAAATTGTTTTTTCATACTCTTTAGCAATGTCCGTGTTTATCGTATATTACGGTTTTCTAATCACTATCGTTTCTCGAAGGACAGATTTTGACTATCAAACTCTCACAGCGCGTTCAAAGCATCAAACCCTCACCTACTTTAGCCATTACCGCACGCGCCGCGGCCTTGAGAGCCGAAGGTAAAGATATTATCGGTCTTGGTGCCGGCGAACCGGATTTCGATACGCCGGATCATATTAAACAAGCAGCAGTCGAAGCGCTTGATAAGGGCCAAACCAAGTACACCGCAGTTGATGGTACAGCTGAACTGAAAAATGCCATCATCAAAAAGTTTTCCCGTGATAACGGTTTAACTTATGAAGCCAATCAAATTCTGGTTTCATGTGGCGGTAAACAAAGCTTCTTTAATCTGGCACAGGCTTTATTAGAGTCTGGCGATGAAGTAATTATCCCGGCCCCTTACTGGGTATCTTATCCTGATATGGTTTTACTCGCTGATGCCAAACCCGTCATTATTATTGGCGACCGGGATCAACGTTACAAAATTACCCCGCAACAACTTGAAGATGCAATTACCGACAAAACCCGGTTATTTGTCATCAACAGCCCTTCCAACCCGACCGGCATGACTTACACCAAAGCTGAACTTGAAGCATTGGGTGAAGTGTTGCGTAAGTATCCTGACATTCTCATCGCTACAGATGACATGTATGAACTTATATATTGGGCCGATGAACCGTTTTACAACATCGTGATGGCTTGCCCTGATTTATATGACCGCACAATCGTTATGAATGGTGTATCCAAAGCCTATTCAATGACTGGCTGGCGTATTGGTTATGCCGGTGGCCCTGCTCAATTGATCGGCGCGATGAAAAAGATTCAATCGCAAAGCACTTCAAATCCGACCTCTATTTCGCAAGCTGCTTCAGTCGAAGCATTAAACGGTGCTCAAGGTTGTGTGCAAACCATGCTGGTTGAATTCAAAAAACGCCACGACTTTGTTGTTGAAACACTTAACAAGATGCAAGGCATCACTGCTTTGGAAACAGACGGTACTTTCTACGTATTTCCTGATATCAGCGGTGTGTTGGCCAACAAACCAGATTTAAACGATGACATGGACTTTGCCGAAGCCTTATTGATTGAAAAAGGTGTTGCTGTGGTTCCCGGAACAGCGTTCGGTCTGAAAAACCATATCCGTTTATCAATTGCCACCAGCGAAAGTAATTTACAAAATGCTTTACAGCGCATTGCTGAATTTATTGAGCAATAAGCTACTCCTAATTGCATTTGATCCTAAGGTCTGCTGATCTTTCATCGTCGTCACTGTTTTGACTGAAAGATCACAGACCCTAATGATTAGGGATGAGGCTCTTTTCGCTTTTCCTGATCATCTTTGTCTTTGGGGTGATTAACTGGGTTCAGTTCTGTTTCAAGCCATTTAATCACCTCTTTCTGTTGTCTACGATTCACCATCTGCTCAGTGGAGATCTGTTTTGGAAAAATGCATAAGCCTCCGTCATGCTTCAGCTTAAAATCGCGACGGGCTCCCACTGGGTGTTTACTGGGCGCATGTATAGCAGCTGCTCTTAATTCAAGCGTTTCAACCTGTTCAAGCGCAATTGACTCTCCTTTTGCTGCTTCAGCATTCTCAATAATATCCCTGAAAGTTCCAAGTACCAGATAGCCTCCATTTAACAATGGCCCCTGACGCAGAGTTTGCTGGACATTTTGCTCCATCACATTCACCCGTTTGAACTGGGTAACACCAAGTTCATATATTTCTCCAGATTGCATCGTTACAACGGCCTGGACACATTGAATATGAATTGCTCTCTCGCCCATATTGACCAATAGGCACAATGCATCGGGATTTTCATTCTGAGCGTGGTGAAAAATCAGATAAGGTCGATTACTGCGACGATATTGAACAAATAATAGTTGTAAATAAATCACCCAGATAAGAGCCATAACCGCAGAGCTAATGGGAGCAATATATTCCACTGAATCCTCCTTCTGTCTAAAAAGTGTTTTAAGGCAGTCAACACGATACAGTTGAAAAAATATTACAATCAATAACATATATAAAGTCATGCCTAGACACTTAAAAAAATTAGTACTAATCCTTGACCCTCCGGGCTCAAATCACTATCATAGCCATCTTTCTGTTCCCCGATAGCTCAGTTGGTAGAGCAAATGACTGTTAATCATTGGGTCGCTGGTTCGAGTCCAGCTCGGGGAGCCAATGATTATTAAAAAACCTCAGCAAGTTTCTCTTCTGAGGTTTTTTTATGTCTGAAATTTGTTAATCAATCTGCTTAAACCCTGATCCTCTCAAATTGCTGCCCCTTTGTAGAATCAACCTTATTTATTAAGTTGTTTACTGAATTTCCCTCTCTACCCTTTTCCTCACTGACTTGACTGTGGTTCCAGAACGTTAAAAAAGATTCGGACACACGGGCAATTATTCCTATTACCTCGTTGCTAACATCCTCACTCCGTTCAAAAGCTAATTTCACATGACGGTTAATTAACGGCTTTTGAGGCGGCTAACATAGAGGAAACAATATGAATAAAACTAAATTATCTATCGCAATGATGTCATTGGCGCTTCCAGGTCTCACTGTTGCAGATGAGTTACTCGGCATGCAGGAGAATCCAGAGACATGGGTGATGTCAGCAGGTAACTATGCGAATACCCGTTACAGTCAATTAGATGAAATCAACCGGGATAACGTTCAGGATCTGAATATGGCCTGGTCATTTTCTACCGGTGTGTTACGTGGTCACGAGGGTAACTCGCTGATCATTGATGATGTGATGTATGTTCATACACCTTATCCAAACATCGTCTACGCGCTGGATTTGAATAATGACGGTGCCATCAAGTGGAAGTACGAACCAAAACAAAATTACGACGAAACGGTTCCTGTTATGTGTTGTGATGTGGTAAATCGTGGTTTGGCTTATGGCGATGGTAAAATTTTCCTCAATCAGGCAGACACCACATTGGCTGCTTTGGATATCAATACTGGTAAATTACTTTGGTCAGATAAACGTGACGATCCAACCGTTGGTGCGACCAATACCGCTAATGCCAATGTCTTCAAAGACAAAATAATTGTCGGTATTTCAGGTGGCGAATTCGGCGTCCGTGGCTACGTTCAGGCCTATGATATGGATGGCAAAACACTCTACAAAGCCTACAGCACCGGACCTGATGACGAAATGATAATCGATCCGCAAAACACCACCTCCATGCTGCGCCCCGTTGGCAAAGATTCCTCATTGAAGTCCTGGCAAGGTGAGCAATGGAAAATCGGTGGCGGCACCACTTGGGGCTGGTTCTCTTATGATCCGGAAATGAATCTTTATTACTATGGAACCGGTAATCCATCAACTTGGAACCCACTACAACGTCCCGGTGATAACAAATGGACCATGGCCTTGTTTGCTCGAGATCTGGATAGCGGTGTGGCCAAATGGATTTATCAGATGACCCCGCACGATGAATGGGATTATGACGGCGTCAACGAAAACATTCTGGTCGACCAGAAAGTGAAAGGCAAAATGCGTAAGATGCTAGTGCATTTTGACCGTAACGGCTTTGGCTACACCATGGATCGCGGAACCGGGGAATTATTGGTGGCTGAAAAATTTGACCCCAGTGTTAACTGGGCTAAAAGCATCAACATAAAAACGGGACTACCGGATCGCGTTGCTACCTACTCACCAGAAGCCAATGGTGAAGATACTCAGACAACCGGTATCTGTCCTGCAGCTCATGGTGCCAAAGATCAACAACCTGCGGCATATTCGCCAAGAACGGGGTTGTTCTATGTACCGACCAACCATATCTGTATGGATCTGGAACCCTTCGAAGTTGAATATCTGGCAGGCCAACCGTATGTCGGTGCTGAAGTAAATATGTTTGCAGCCACCAAAGACAATATGGGTAACTTTATTGCCTGGGATGCTCGTGAAGGCAAAATCATCTGGACAAATCCTGAACGGTTCTCAGTTTGGTCCGGCGCAATGGTTACCGCTGGTGACGTGGTGTTCTATGGCACGCTGGAGGGCTATCTGAAAGCCCTGGATGCCAAAACCGGACGTGAACTTTGGCGCTTTAAAACCCCATCGGGCATTATCGGCAACGTTAATTCCTACAAACATGATGGTAAACAATACATCTCAATCTTGTCAGGCATTGGTGGCTGGGCCGGTATCGGTATGACCAATAATCTGGAAAATGATACCGATGGTCTTGGCGCTGTGGGAGCCTACAAATCACTGTCCAACTGGACTTCCTTGGGAGGCGTGTTAAGCGTGTTTAGTTTGTAACGAAAGGTACCATCAGCTTCTTAATTTGGCCCGGCACGATTAATTAGTGCCGGGTTTTTTATTCAAAGCTAATATCGTAACTGTCCACTTGATGGCTAGACCGCTTTTCTTTGAGATCTCAGTGATTTATAACCCGATTATCAAATTATTACTCGTTAGGCTTTTCGCCAGCGATATTAAACTAAAACTTCCACTATAAAAAAACCACAATACTCAACTTTAAACCTCTGTCATAAATATTTAACAAACGGCCTCTAGACTGAGCAAATTGTAAATCGAGTGTTTTACTTTTTTCATTAGTCAGGAGTTTTTATGAAACTATTTGCGAAGAGCGCAAAGTCAGTTTTTGTCATTGGCGCGCTTATTGGTGCCATGAGTTCAACAGCGGCATATGCTGATCTCAAATTGAATGGTTCTGGTGCAAGTTTTCCAGCACCACTTTATAACAAGTGGTTTAAGGACTACAGCAAGCAAACTGATGGTGTTCGTGTTGACTACCAATCAAAAGGTAGTGGCGCAGGTATTCAGGATTTCATTAACGAAACAGTAGATTTTGCGGGCAGTGATGCTGCGATGAAAGACAGTGAAATTGCCCAGGTCAAAAAAGGCACTATCCTGTTACCTGTAACGGCGGGTGAAGTGGTCATTTCATACAACCTTGATGGTGTTACAGAATTAAAACTTCCACGTGATGTTTATCCGGAAATCTTCCTGGGCAACATTACTAACTGGAACGACCCGAAAATCCAGGCAGCTAATCCTGATGTAAAACTTCCTGACCAAAACATAACTGTTGTTGTTCGTTCTGATTCAAGTGGTACCAGCTATGTATTCACTAATCATCTGGCAGCAATCAGCGATAATTTCAAAGAACAAGTTGGTGGTGCAAAAGCACCCAACTGGCCAAGTGCTGGCACCATCGTCAAAGCACCTAAAAACGATGGTGTAACAGCGACTATCAAACAAACGCCTGGCGCAATTGGTTATGTTGAATATGGTTTTGCCAAATTGACCAAAATGCCTACTGCCCTGCTGGAAAATCAAAAAGGTAACTTTATTGAAGCCGGTGGCGAAACCGGTGCTTCAGCCTTAGCAACGACCACTTTCCCGGAAGGTAATCTGCCAAATAGTGATGTACCGGATTTACGTGCATGGGCAACTGATCCATCGGGCGATGATGCTTACCCTATCGCAACGTTCACCTGGTTACTTGTTTACAAAAATCAAGGTGAAGAGAAAGCCAAAGCATTAAAAGACCTTATTGAATACATGATCACTACTGGTCAGGAATCTTCTGAAGCAATGGGTTATATCCCGCTGCCAGAAAATGTTGTTGAGAAAGTTCGCAACGCGGCCAGCATGATTCAGTAATCACGCTTGGTTGTCTGATAAATGTAATGCTGCAAGTGTTTTAAACACTTGCAGCATTTATCTGTTCAAGCGCCTGAAAATAAGATGTTAGCAATATTTACTATAAATATTCACGATTGATAGGAACACAAATGGTTCACGATCCTTTTAAAGATTCCGCGAGTGGCAATACACTGTCCGCGCCGCCTTCTCCAACTGATTACATGAAAGATTCCATCTTCAGATCTTTTGCTTACTTCTGTGCTTTATCAATCATTCTTTTAGTCGCTTATATCGTTTTTGAACTCGGTTCTCAGGCATTACCTGCAATTAAGGATCATGGTTTAGGTTTTATCACCGGTACTACCTGGGATACCAACCAGAATGAGTTTGGCGTGTTACCTGAGATTTGGGGAACGCTGTACAGTTCATTACTCGCATTGCTGATTGGTGGTGGATTAGGAGTAGCTATTGCCATCTTCCTGACTCAGGGCTTCATGCATGCCAAAGTCGAAGTGATGTTCAGAACCATCATTGAGCTTTTAGCGGCTATTCCTTCAGTAGTTTATGGTTTATGGGGTATTTATGTGCTTATCCCGTTAATCAGGCCGGCTGCCCATTGGCTGCATGAAACGTTTGGCTGGTTTCCCTTGTTCAGTACCGATTTAAGTGGTCCAGGCTTGGCTCCCGCGGCGTTGGTGCTCGCCATTATGATTCTTCCGACTGTAGCAGCCATTTCAGCCGATGCCTTCCGTCGTATTCCTTACAAAGTAAAAGAAGCAGCCTATGGTATGGGGGCGACAAAATGGGAAGTGATTCTTAAAGTCATGCTACCAACAGCCTCCTCTGGGATTCTGGCAGGTTTGGTATTGGGATTTGGTCGCGCGTTGGGCGAAACCATGGCACTGGCCATGTTAATCGGTAACGTGAATGACATCAGTGTCTCACTGTTTGCCCCTGCCAATACATTGGCATCACTGCTGGCTTCAACCTTCCCTGAAGCAGGCCAAATTGAAATTCAGGCACTAATGTATGCGTCTCTGGTCCTGCTGCTTATCACCTTTGTGGTCAATGTTGCCGGTCTGGCCGTTCAGCAATACACCATGCGTAAATTTGAGGGTAAAAAATGAGTCAGATTAACGAACAGATTCTGCCACCCAGGATCAATTTACCGAGTCTTGAGAAAAATGTGCTCGAACTGAGAGCCTTGAAAGATTTCTTCCTGACAGGATTGGTTTGGGGATTAGCCATATTAGCCAGTATTCCTCTGATATCGGTTATTTACATGCTCATCATGGAAGGTGGTGCAAGACTTGATTTTGAGGCTATTACAGCATTGCCACCAGCCGGCTTCGAAACCGGCGGTGGTTTTGGTAATGCTATCGTGGGAACACTGACCATGGTAGGTATTGCCTCCGCACTGAGTATTCCCATTGGAACCATGGCGGCACTCTATCTGGCCATACTTAACCCCAACAGTAAAACCGCGACTGTCTCCAGATTTTTATCCAAAGTGCTGACCGGCTTCCCCTCTATTCTGGCTGGTGTGTTTGTCTATGCTGTCATCGTTATCACCACAGGCACCTACTCGGCCTGGGCTGGTGGTGTGGCTTTGGCGGTATTAATGCTGCCAACCGTTACTCTAGCTGCTGAGGAAGCCATGAAGCAGGTGCCACAAAGAATGAAAGATGCAGCCTTTGGCATGGGTTGTACCCGTACCCAGGTCATTTTTAAAGTGGTCTTGCCGACCGCCCTACCCGGGATTATGACTGGGGTCATTCTGGCAGTTGCCGGTGCGGCGGGTGAATCTGCTCCATTACTGTTCACAGCCTTGTTCAGCAATTACTACATGTCCGAGCTGGCAGAACCAACTGCCTCGCTATCCATTCTGATTTACAACTTTTCCGGTATGCCGTTTGAGAATCAAATTGAACTGGCATGGACTGCTTCGCTGGCACTGGTCTTACTCGTATTGTTTTTCAATATCGTTGCCCGTGTCGTTGGCAGAACAAAATTTAGAGAATAACCAAGGAAATAACTATGAATATGCAAACCGAAACAGGTGAGTTCATCGCCAAAAAATATGAGCCAAAAGGCCCTGTCGTTTTAGACTGCTATGTCAAAAACATTTACTACGGTGATTTCCGAGCAGTTAGAGATACCACTATCCCGGTTGAAAAAAATAAAGTGACTGGTTTTATTGGCCCATCTGGTTGTGGCAAAAGTACTGTACTGAGAAGTATGAATCGGATGAATGATTTGATTGACTCGTTCAGATTTGAAGGTCACATTCAATATCATGATCATGATATCTACAGTAAAAAAGTGGATGCAGTCATTGTCCGCCGTTATATCGGTATGGTTTTCCAGCTTCCTAATCCCTTCTCAATGAGCATTTATGACAATGTTGCATTTGGTTTACGACTCAATGGTTATAAGGGCGATGAAGAAGAGATGGTGGTCAAAGCGCTGAAAAGAGCGGCCATCTGGAATGATGTTAAAGATAAACTTAAAAACAGTGGGCTTTCACTATCCGGTGGTCAGCAGCAGCGTTTGTGTATTGCACGAGCGATTGCAACTGAGCCCGATGTACTGTTAATGGATGAGCCCTGCTCTGCTCTGGATCCCATTGCTACACGTCAGATTGAAGAGCTGATGGTTGAGTTAAAACAGCATTACAGCGTGGCGCTGGTAACCCACAATATGCAGCAGGCGATGCGTGTTGCTGATGTCACTGCATTTCTGGGGGTGGATATTTCGAATGGTGGCCGCACCGGCTATCTGGTGGAAATGGATGACACAAAGAAGATTTTTGAAGATCCACAACAATTACTCACCAAACAATATGTCAGGGGTGAGTTTAGTTAATCCAGACTTTTTATCATTTTTTACGGATAACGACTGAACGACATGATGAACTATCGGGTTTGATTTGATGGACAATATTGCAAGACTTGATATTGCTGCCATCAGATCGTGCCTGATAGATACGCAAAATAATTTTAAAAAGATTAACGCCTCGCTCAAGGTCAAACGAACACCACCCAGCGATACGGTGATCGAAAACCTGATCGCGGGTTATGCAAAAATTGACGAGTATCTGGTCAATGGCATCGATTTATTTGCCTATGGGAATTCAGGGTTACTGCTCGAACTGAACTATATTGTTCTCTATCAACATTCAACCAATTCATCAATAGAGAAACACTCACAGTTTGAAGCCACCCAATCCCACTTTTATGACGTTAGAGATGGCGGGATTGGTCAGTTAATGGACTGGCTGGCATTAAATGAAAACACTGATGTCTGGAAACGTAGTGCAGGCATCTTCACCAACATTCTCAGTCAGCCACAGCTCTTTTTAGAAGGAAATCACCGCACTGGCTCCTTGATTATGAGCTATGTGTTGATGCGGGAAGGTTATTCTCCTTTTGTCTTATCTTGTGAAAATGCCAAGCATTTTTTTGAGCCCGCAGAGTTAAGCAAAAAGCGTCGGAAAAAATCATTGGTAGATGATTTCATTTACCTGCCAAAGCAAACACGAAAGTTTGCCAAGCTACTCCGAAGCGAGCAGGAAAAACGCCGGTTTTTAATTACCTAGTGATAATTTCCGGTAGATTTTTTATCTTTTAATTCACCACGATTGGAGCGCAGGATTTTTTGAAATTGTTCGGGATCGTTTTTGAGAATATCAACATATTCATTTACTAAATCATGCCAGTCGGATCCGCCATAAAGCGAAAACTTTTCCAGTGACACCATGAGTAATTTGGCAGCCACTCTGAGTTCTTTTTTATCTGCTTCACCATACCAGTCCGTTAACTCACTATAGAGTGCTTCGATTTTTTCTAACGGGGTAAACTCAACCACCATATCCTGTTGCTCTTTATTACTCATCGTGATTCTCAAAAGGGATGGATCAGGCTCTGTTGGTTTTTCATTGCCCCCCCTTTGCTGGGGGGCATTTCGTTCAACAAGGCGGAAATAATGCGATGCAATAATTCTACATAAGTTATTTCCAGTGCAGTAGGGCGAAATGAGTTTCAGCAGCGGGAATTGTAGCTGATAATCCTCCGCTCCTTCTCTTCGGATGAGATAAAGGCTACCCACAAATCAGAGTCGATAGCTGAAACATTCACTGACAAAGACTAAAAGCCTGTTCCAGATCGTCAATTAAATCGTTTATATCTTCCAAGCCAATTGAGAGCCGAATCAAACTGCCGTCAACATCGGCTTGTCTCAATATCTCTTCAGACAAGCCATAATGCGACGTATATATCGGTTGAGTCGCCAGACTCTCAACACCACCCAGACTCGGTGCAATGGAAAAGACTTTCAACAAATCGATAAAACGCTCAGCCATGGAGCCATCACCAGCGATATAAAAACTGGCCATCCCGCCAAAACCGGACATTTGCTGTTTAGCAAGCATATGTTGTGAATGTGAAGCCAACCCGGGATAACAGGTTTTACGCACCTTGGAATGCGCATCCAGATAATCAGCGATAAGCTGGGCATTATCATTATGCCGTTCTACCCTAAGCGCCAAAGTGAGCAGACTACGAGACAGCTTATGTGCAACTTCGGTCGCAATCGTCTGACCAAGGTTTTTACGCCACGCATTGATATAATCCAACTCCAAACGACACCCAGACAATACCCCTGCGGTTAAATCGCTATGACCTCCCAGGTATTTGGTGGCACTTTGCACAGTAAAATCAGCCCCCAGGTCAATCGGGCACTGATTAATAGGCGTAGCAAACGTATTGTCCACAGCTAATAAAGCACCATTCGCATGAGCTAGCTCAGCCAGCCCACTGATGTTTTGTAGCTGCAATGTCGGGTTACTTGGCGATTCGAGATAAACCAAACGAGGTTGATGCGTTTTTATGGCTGTTTCCACCGAGTCCAGATCAGTCTGGCTCAGCGAAAACGTCTTTATACCAAGTTCCGGAAGCTGTCTGGTTAAAAGCTGTTTAGTACCGCCATAGACATCTCCCAGACATAAAATACCCTGAGCAGCAAACCGCATGAACAAGGCAGAGATTGCCGCCATGCCAGAAGAAAAGGCCAAACTGGCCTCGGCATGATCGAGTTGAGCCAGTTTACCTTCCAGCGCCATGATGGTTGGATTCAGGCCATAGCGACTGTAAAAAGCTCCTGGTGTTTTACCATCAATAACATCACGCATCGCTTGTGTACTCTCAAAAGCAAACAGACTCGTGTCATATAACGGTGGTTGAGGCGAACCTTGAGCATTGCGATACGTATCATTATGTATGCACTGAGTCATCGTAAGCTTTGATTTCATAGCGGCTGTCTCCTGTTAAGAACATTGAATACCAATAAGTATCTGCTAGGGCTGTTGGTCTTTTGAAGCCACCTCTGTTGTGACTGAAAATTTCACCTATTAAGGCGCGAAGAGGAGCGCAGTTTGTGAGACACCTCCATATATCTCACCCCCGTCAGGGCTTGCGCTCAAAGTGCTTATCTCCATGTGCGTCTTGCGCCCGCGACATTTGTACTTGCTCATCATATGCAAAAGTTATGTCTGGAATATGGCTAGTCTCGGCGTTTTTTATAGTCATTCTAAACAAACAGTGTCCTCTCACGCCCCTGACCTACTTCCATGCATGCCACGCGGAGTTCAGCCACAACCCAAAGGGTTGGGACTATTTTTCTGCCCCAGAGCGATGGAAATGACTTATATAGAACAACTAAACCGAATCATTTCCGCCTTGTTGGACGAAATGAGCCTCTAGCAGAGGTGGCAATGAATGATGAACAAGTCCTAACACTACCCAATTATCTATAAAATAGAAGCACTGAAAAAACACAAATTGATCAAGGTTACAATTTACACTCGGTGAACATGGCAAACACAAATGATTTTTACAGTCTCCCTTTATTAACTTGAATTATAAATTAACTTAATTTATCTCAAACCTTTAAACAACTTACAGGTTCAACTATTATTTATTACATCAATTGACCTGTATTATTCAGCAACATAAGCTGTATTTTTTCTAAGCGATATATGATTAAAAATTCTTTTAATCTCATTTTTTAATGCCAACAAAGCGACAGGGATAGTTAATAATGAAAAAACATACTTTCGTTTTCCTGGACGGATTAAGGGGGTTAGCTGCGCTTCTGGTAATGGTTGCTCATACTAATGATTATTTTGGTGTGTGGGGCAACAGAAGTTATCTAGCAGTAGATGTTTTTTTTATATTAAGTGGTTTCGTTATCGCTCATGCATACGAGCAAAAACTTACTGATGGCTTACTATCCTTCGGCGGATTCTTTCGTAAAAGAATTATTCGACTCTACCCAATGTACTTATTGTCTCTTGCATTAGCCTCTGTTCTCATTTTAATTGGCGGATTCATACAAGGTAATAACATTTTGCTATGGACAGGATATACAGCGTTACTGACCAGCTTGTTTATAACTCGATTTTCTAGCGATATGCTTTTTACACTTAATCCGCCATATTGGTCATTATTTTATGAATTGATAGTTAATTTCTTGTATGCAGCTATCGCACCTTTCTTAACTACTAAAACTCTTATCATAATCTTAGTTACCTCTGCTTCAGTTTTATTTTTTTCAGCGTTTAATAATGGGCATTTAAATATTGGATTTGGTAATGGTATTCACCATTATATAGCCGGTATGGCCAGATCAGTTTTTGGCATAATGATGGGTGTTTTACTCTACAGAATCCGAGATCGATTGATAGAAAAAGTTTCATATATTTCGCCTTGGATTCCAATTTTCGTAGTAATTTCGGCTCTTTTGATTCCGAAAACTCAAAGTTATGACTTTTTAATCGATTTTTTAATTATAACTTTACTCTTTCCTGTTTCTATCTTAATAGCATCACAATTTAAAGAGTCACGTTTTAATTCAAGTCTACTCATGCTTGGAGCAGCGAGTTACCCTTTATATGTAATACATTATCCCATTAGTAAATTTATCACTACATCACTCGATATGATTGGTTATAAACACCTAATTTCAGAACATGCACCTTTTACTGGTATTGCGCTTACCATTTTTCTTGTCATATTGAGTCTATTGCTGGTCAAGTTTATTGAAGATCCAGTGCGCGCATGGCTGAGCACATTATCAATGAAAAAGTTAAAATCGGCTTTATCATTAAAGAAACAAACTTCAGCTCCATGAATATTTTCTAAAAAAAAGATATCAATAATTGATGCAGTAATATCTATACAACTTAATTAGGTAATAAAAATAAACCGGGGAAAGCCCGGTTTTTGATGAGGTATTTAGCAGTTAACCAATTTCGATCAACACCTCTCCAGGTGTCACCCGATCCCCTTTAGTGACATGGATCGCTTTGACTTCTCCTTCGATATTCGCCAGCAACTCGGATTCCATTTTCATGGCTTCGATAATCATCGTCGATTGTCCTGAGTTCACTTTGTCGCCCACATTGACCAGCACTTCAACCACATTACCTGGTAACGGCGTAGTGACATGACCGGGATCGCTGGCTTTTTTGCGACCTTGCTGAGCACCATCGGAAACAAATTCGCTGATGGTTTCAAAGACGACTTCTTCAGGCATTCCATCGACTGATATATACATTTTGCGTTTGCCGCCACCGACATCGCCGACACCGGTAATCGCGACATCATAGGTTTCACCATGCACATCGACTTTAAATTCGGTTGATACCGTGCCTGGCGCTTTACCTTTACTCTCTGGAATCAAAGGTTCAGGTTGTAACGTTCCATCCAACCGTTGCTGGAGGAATTCACGTCCGATATCAGGGAACATGGCAAAGGTTAATACATCTTCTTCGCAGGTTGCCAAATCACCCACCTTGGCGCGTAATTTGTCCATTTCAGGGGCAATCGAGTCGGCTGGACGTGATTCCATCACGGTTTCATTGCCAATGGCTTTGCGTTGCAATTCGGCATTAATCGGTGCAGGTGGCTGGCCATAACCACCCAGTAAATAACGTTTCACTTCATTAGTGATGGTTTTATAACGCTCGCCACTTAATACGTTATAAACCGCCTGGGTACCGACGATTTGTGAGGTTGGCGTGACTAATGGTGGGAAGCCCAGATCTTCACGGACTCTTGGAATCTCGGCAAATACTTCACGGATACGATCCAAAGCATTCTGCTCTTTCAGCTGATTGGCCAGATTGGACATCATGCCACCGGGCACCTGATTGATTTGAACCGATACATCTTCACGGGTGAATTCGCTTTCGAACTGGTGATACTTTTTACGCACTTCACGGAAATAATCGGCAATTTCCGACAGTAAATTCAAATCCAGTCCAGTATCCCATTCGGTGCCTTTTAATGCTGCTACCTGGCTTTCAGTAGCCGGATGACTGGTGCCACCGGCAAACGCTGAAATCGCCGTATCAATCCGGTCAACGCCCGCTTCAATGGCTTTTAACTGACACAATGGTGCCAAACCAGAGGTAGAATGACTATGAATCACTAACGGCAAATCCACAGCGGATTTAATGGCTTTCACCAGCTCATAAGTGGGATACGGTGCCAGCAGACCGGCCATATCTTTTATCGCAATGGAATCAGCACCCATATCACGGAGGGTTTTGGCCTGTTCAACAAATAATTCGGGTGTATGCACCGGGCTAGTGGTATAGGCGATAGTGCCCTGAGCATGTTTACCAGCATCTTTCACCGCTTTTAATGCTGTTTCCAGATTACGCATATCGTTCAACGCATCAAATACCCGGAACACATCAATGCCATTCTCAGCGGCTTTGGTAACAAAAGCCTGCACCACATCATCAGCATAATGACGATATCCCAACAGATTCTGTCCACGTAACAACATTTGTAGTCGTGTGTTGGGTAGCATGCCGCGTAACATCCGCAAACGTTGCCATGGGTCTTCTTTCAGATAACGAACGCAGGCATCAAAAGTCGCCCCGCCCCAGACTTCCAATGACCAGTAGCCCACCCGATCCAGCTTCTCGCAGATCGGTAACATGTCATCGGTTCGCATACGAGTGGCAATCAATGATTGATGCGCATCACGCAGCGTCACATCAGTAACTTGAATTTGTTTCATTACAATTCTCCGGCTAACTTGTTTTACCAGCCTGCATGCGCGGCGATGGCCGTAGCCAAAACCAGTGCCAATGCGGTGGGATGACGTTTATCTGAATAGGTCAGTAATTCGGGATGAGCAGCAACAAAGCTGGTATCAAATTTTCCTGCTCTGAAATCGGGATGTTTGAGGATCTGCTGATAATAACTGGCCGTGGTTTTGATGCCATGTAAACGCATATCATCCAGAGCACGACGGCCACGATCGACTGCATCTTCCCAGTCCAGTGCCCAGACCACCAGTTTCAAACACATCGAGTCAAAATAAGGCGGGATTTCATATCCGGTATAAATTGCGGTATCGACCCGAACACCTGGGCCACCCGGAGCATAGTAATGCGTGATACGTCCAAAGCTGGGCAAGAAATCATTTTTCGGATCTTCAGCATTGATCCGAAACTGCAGGGCAAAGCCGCGATAATGAATATCTTCCTGACGGTATCGCAAGGTTTCACCGGCGGCGATGCGTAATTGTTCGCGAACAATATCAATACCGGTAATCTGTTCGGTAATGGTGTGCTCGACCTGAATCCGGGTATTCATCTCCATGAAATACACCTGATTTCCGGTCAGCAGAAATTCAACGGTTCCGGCATTTTCATAACCAACGGCTTCAGTGGCTTTTACCGCCAAACCACCGATATAGTTACGTTGTTCAGGCGTTAACTGTGGACTTGGAGCAATTTCAATCAGCTTTTGATTACGTCGTTGAATAGAACAATCGCGTTCATATAAATGCACCACATTGCCATGACTGTCAGCCAACACCTGTACTTCGATATGTCGTGGGTTAACAATACACTTTTCCATAAACACTTCAGCTGAGCCAAAGGCTTTGGTCGCTTCGGAAATAACCCGGGGAAACTGTTGTTTCAGTTCAGCTGGCGTGTCACAACGGCGAATACCTCGTCCACCACCGCCAGAAGTTGCCTTGATCATGATGGGGTAACCTATATCTTCGGCAACCGTTAATGCTTCATTAATATCTGCAAGGTTGCCATCAGAGCCCGGAGTGATTGGTACGCCCGCTTCACGCATGCTATCGCGAGCAGCCGTTTTATCCCCCATCTTTTCAATAACTGATGCTTTAGGTCCAATAAAGATGATGCCGTTTTGTTCACACAAACGGGCAAACCGGGCATTTTCAGACAGGAAACCATAACCGGGATGAATCGCATCACAGCCGGTTTCAACAGCCAGATTTACCAGCCGTACCGGATCCAGATAACCTTCAAGCGGGTCTTCGCCTAATGAATATGACTCATCAGCGCGTTTAACATGTAAGGCATAACGATCCGGTTCAGTATAAATTGCCACTGAACGAATCCCCATTTCCGAGCAGGCCCGGACGATTCGAACAGCAATTTCGCCGCGATTGGCGATCAGAATTTTTTTCAACATAGCTCAGCCTCGGCCAGATTTGTTGGCAAAGCGTAAAACAAATTACTGATAAACAAAAATCAATTAAATATAATTCATCGATAAGTAAAAACTTATCACTCAATATACAGGTGCAGTAATGGCGCTCAGTCTCCAACAATTAGTTTCCCGTCTGTCGTTCAGGCAAATGCAGGTTTTTCAGGCGGTCTACCAATATAAAGGTTATCGCAAAGCAGCGGAATATCTGGGCCTCACCCAACCCGCAGTCAGCTCACAAATGCGGCATCTGGAGAATGCCCTTGAACAGCCACTGTTTGAATATATCGGTCGCCAACTGTATTGCACCGAAGCGGGTGAACGGGTGGCTGCTTTTATAGAACGACTGTTTGGACAAATGAGCGAACTGCAAAGTGAATTGAATTTATTACGGGAAGCGCTTTCAGGGGATTTACGATTAAGTATTGTCAGTTCATCGCAAACTGTCGTGCCCTATTTGCTGAGCAGCTTTCTGAAAGAATTTCCGGCGGTAAATGTTCATGTCGACGTTGTAAACCGCACCCAGGCCTTGGATAGACTAAAACTGAATATTGATGATCTGGTGATTATGGCGATGGTCCCTGAAGGACGTTCATTAAGCACATTACCTTTCCTGGATAATGAACTCATTCCTGTAATCAGCAACCAACATCCTTTGAAAAGCCAAACTCAGGTATCAGCAAAGCAGTTTTTTGCCGAGCCCATGTTGATTCGGGAAAATGGTTCAGGAACCCGGTTTGCCGTTGAACATCACTGTCAGCAGCATCGTCTGCAAATTAAACCGACCATGGAATTAAGTTCCAATGAAAGCATTAAGCACGCTGTAATTGCTGGTCTTGGTGTAGCCATCCTGCCAAGGTTAAGTGTGATCGCTGAGTTACGAACCGGACAATTGAAAATGTTGGAGATTCAGGACTTTCCAATTCGCCGCTCATGGTGTCTGGTTCACCCAATGGGCAAACATCCGTCACGAGTTGCCTTGGCGTTTATTGATCATGTGTATGAGCGACTGGAACAGATCCACACCTATTTTCAAGACGTCTGATCAAAGTAGTTCATCAATAATAGTGTAATTCTATGCTCTTAATAAACACTTAAACTTGGTGCTCATATACTAAAAAGGCGAGATAACGTTCTCGTGAATATAAGAAATAATGGCAAACAAAGGAGAGAGAAATGTTACATGACAATAACGAACGCTATGGATCCATCACGCGTTTTTTTCATTGGGTAATCGCTGTGTTAGTGCTGCAGCAGTTTTTCAAATTTGCGGATCGTATTAATGAAGGCGAACACTGGCTGGGCGATACCTTTGGTCCATGGCATGTAACCATGGGGGCTACCATTTTAGTTCTCACAATAGCGCGTCTATTATGGACGATGAAACAAAAACCTCAGCGTCCAACTAATCCGGGAATGGATGGTGTCATCGCTAAACTGGCACATCGGCTGATGTATCTATCATTACTGGTTATGCCTTTCCTTGGCGCATTATATATTTACGGTAAAGGCTATCCAGTCAAAGTGTTTGGTGTTGAACTGATTGCTAAACCAGCCGATGAAGTTCCCTGGGCACTTTCGCTCGGTGAGTGGCACTCTCCTTTTGCTTTTTTATTGGTCTTTCTGGTCATCGCCCATATTGCCGGTGCACTTTATCATCACATCATTCAAAAAGACGATGTTTTAAAACGCATGGCAGGTTAAAAACCATTGACACAAAAAAGCCTTGCAGGTTAAGTCAGTCCTGCAAGGCTTTTTATCTGATGTTGTAGCGGACTACAGCTGATTTAATTGTTCCGTAACCTTACCAAGTAACGCTTCATCATTGCCTTCAGTCGCCATGCGCTGAGCACGCTCAAATGACTGTTGTGCTTCTTCAGGCATATTCAACGCAACATATACCCGACCAAGATGATAATGGAATAAAGCAATGGATTGCTCACTTGAAGCAGCTGTTTCCAATGCCGGTCTGGCATCTTCATAATTCCCCATTTTGTAATTTACCCAACCAAAGGTATCGGCAAAATAAGGTTGTTCAGAATCACGAAAACGACTGGACAAAGTTAATGCCCGCTGCAGATTTTCTGGTGATTCAAATTGATCGGTCAGCAAACTGGCCAAATTATTTGCCGCCACGTCTATGGAAGGATCGCGGGAAAGGACTTCTTCATATAATTCCCTGGCTTTTGGATAGTCTCTCATCGCTTCATAGGTTGAGGCCAGTTGTAAAGTGAGAACATTATCGTCAGGTAACTTTTCGAGACCTTTTTGATAAGTTGAAACGGCCTGCTCCATATCACCTTTTTGCTGATAAAGCCCTGCCATCATGCCATAGCCACCACCCCATTCAGGATTCGACTTAATGCCTTTTTCAGTGACACTTATCGCTGCGTCCCAGTCGTTCTGAGACACATAATAATTGCTTAATACAGAATAACCATTTAATAGCTCGGGATATTCAACGATATGTTGATTAAGGTATTCGATCATTTCATCTTGCTGTTCAAGACGCAGATAGCTTTGAGCCAGCTCCTGCAATGCACGGGTAAGACCAGGATCAATCTGCAGGGCCCGATCATATTCCGTTATGGCCAGCGTGTAATCTTCGAGGCCCTGATACATCTGAGCAGTCAAAAGGTGTGTTAAAGCAGACTCCGAATCACGCAATGAATCCAATATTGTTTTGGTACCTGACCAGTCACGTTTCAAAATCCGAACTTGCGCCAGTGCCTGCAATAATTCTTCAGAGTTCGGGCTTCCTTCCAAAGCACCAATCAATACACCTTCTGTCCGATCCAAGTCGTTATTCCGCATCAAACTGCTCGCCACAGAGATAGCCGCCTGAGGGTTTTTAGGATTCACGGACAGCGCCTGTCTGAAACTATTCTCCGCTAATTGTGCTGAACCGGTTTTCATATAAACCTGTGCCAGCAAAACCATCGCCTCATCCGCTTCAGGATTATTACGAATAATCGTCCTAAGATTACTTATCGCAGAATCAAAGTCCTCATTACGAATTTGTAGCTTTGATTTAATCAATAACGCCTGTTCATTTTGTGCATCAATCACAAGCACTTCATCGGCCATTTTTTCAGCCTGGTCAAAGTTTCCTTTGCTGGCTTCGAGACTCGCTAATGTCGACTTTGCTCTTAAACCGCTTTCGGTATCAGGCTCCGACGCAATAATAGTCTCCAATTCCGCTACCATATCTTCGGTTTTACCCTGTCTCTGCAACATTTCCAACTTGGCAAACCGTAATTCCTGATTATCCGGATGCTCGGCAACATATTGATTCAGCAAGGCAACGGCAGCTTCATTATCAAAATTATTCAAAAATCCGACATAGGCCAATTTTGTATCGATATCATCAGGATTACCCGCTATATAATTTTCCATTACCTTTTTGGCTTCATCCGGACGATTCAGAACATCGTTAAGTATTTTCGTCAATGAAATAGCTATCCAGCTTTCATCTGGCATTTCTTCTGCTAATGATCTGAGCATAGATTCCATCGCCTTAAAGTCTTTCTGCGCTTCGTAAATACTCAACTTGATCATTTTTACCGGTAACGATTCAGGATGAACCGCTAATGCTTCATCTGCGGCTGAAAGTGCTAAATCGTATTTTTCAGTTTCTTTGTATAACATTATCTGAGCTGATAATGCCTCCATCGACGTGTTATCAATTGATAAAGCCTGATTAATTTGCTTTTCAGCTTCAGCAAAATTTTCCTGTTTGATATAAATCGTTGCCTGAAGCAATATGGCTTCGATATTTTCCGGCTCCAGAGTAAGTGCTTTTTCAGACCGTTCCATTGCCTCGTCCAGGCGACCAGACAACAGCTGGATTTGTCCCAATTTAACGATAGCATTAACGTTATTCGGATCCAGCGACTCCACCGTGGATAAATTGGCATACATACCCTTCCAGTTCTGGTTCTTTTCATCAATCAGTGCCAGTTGATAATAGCCTTCGGCTTCTAATGGATTAATCTGTAAGGCGTTTCGAAACTCCAACCGGGCCTTCTCAAAATCACCCTGTTCCATCAGTTCTTTACCGCTTTCAATAAACTTTGCAGAAGACTCCTCGGCAGAGCCACAGCCTGAAATGACGCCAATCAATAAGGCGGCAAGAACGGTACGTTTTAAAATTTTCATATCCATATTCCTAAACTTATTCTGCAAGATAACGTTTGATTTCGGGTGAGGTACTCTGCATAAGCAATTGGATTCTGGCATCAGCCTCCTGATGACTCTCGCCCGGATGCACAGGCGTGACATAACGAACCAATGCGCCATCTGTTCTGTTTTCTAATAATGCATCTTTGAATAAAAACCACTTATTCAAATATTCATTGGCAATCTGTCGACCACGGCCCTGGAACCAGTAATAAACCAACTGTTCCTGATCGCCATTTTTAATAATAACGCGGTTAATTGGCTCCCCCATGACTTCAGTTCGACGAAAATCTGCAATCTCCCAGCCGCCCCCTGGAATACATACTCGTGGTGAATGTGGAGATTGCCCTTTGCGCTGAGTTTCGTAATAAGCCACATAAAGGTTAACAATACTACTATCCATACCGGTGAAGTTTACAAACAGATAATCTGTCATGCCCAGCTTATCCACCACACGCTCATCTAATTTTTCATGCTGTCCAATCCAACCCGTAAATTGCAATGGGAAACTAATGAATTCCTGATGTTCTGGAATTTCTTCAACACGATTATCAAAGAATTTAGTAGAAAATAAAGCCGCAATCAGAAGAATCAGAACAACAATAAATGGTTTGTAGGAATACACCAGCGAATCCCCACTGAACATTTTATTGGCTGGTGCATGATCCACTACACCAAAAAGCTGCGACAGCGTTTTTCGACTGGGTGCAATTTTCTCTAGAAAGACCACCAGTAAGAAAAGCAAAGCGGCGCAGGCCATAAAGATAATCCAGCCCTCAAAGTCATGCAGAAAACCTTCTGCCATTGAGATGCCCCAATTATCAACCATCACGCCTATAGCACCGATCCGGAAACTATTCATCAAAATGGTAATTGGAATCGTCATCAGAAAAATGGTTGCACGCTTCCAGAATGCTGCTTGATAAAAATACGCAGCAATAAAACCCAGACTCATTAACGGGAAGAGATAACGTAGTCCACTACAGGCTTCCACGACCTGAAGCTGATAAACGCCAAGATCGATAATATTGCCTTCCAGAAACACCGGGATTTGGAATAACCGAATGACCTGAACACCTAACCACGAAGAAAATAACTGAAGCTTGGCGGTAAGAACGACTTCTATAACGTAGGGTAAGGGAATCGCAAATAAAAGTAACAATATTGGAGCAAAGGTATATTTAGTCGCTTTGCCAACGGTGACCATCGAAAGCCCAAGCAGAATCATTACAAAGGAGTATTGAATAAGTAAAAACAGCGCGCTGATTTCGCCCACAATAAAAATAATTATGGCAATGAGTATCACGAAGACCCCAGACCACAGTGGGGGGCCTTTTGCAGCATTAATTAAATTACGTTTTTCCCATAGAATAAAAAGCGTGACCAGAGGGATTAAAAAGCCATGACTGTATTCTTCCTGGTTGCTCCATCTTGAAACAGCCTCGGCAAGCCCTGCCCAATAAGCAATTATCGCTATCGCGAGTGCAAGGATAAACATCCCTACCATTTTAATGTTTAACAACCTTGGCCTCCATTCATATGCGATTCATTACTTATAATGTCAGATTAACTTGAATCGATTTAAAACACCACTAAAGCGCAATATACGCTGCAATTTTTCAGAAATCCCTTGTAAACTCAAACCTCGACCTTGACGTTCCAGATACCCTTGCAAGAATAAAAGCCGTCCCACTATATCAGCACCAATTAACTTAAGATCAGTAACATTTATAATTACATCAGGAACTTGCTTATCCAATACATCATCAAAAATCTCGTCTAATTGATCCAAATACTCGCCTTCGACACAACCAGACAGATAGACAATCAACTGCTCACCCTGGCTAAATCTGACTTCTGTCTGATAATCATGAGAGGTAACCTTTTGGGTTAAATAACGTGAATACCAGTAAAGGGGAATAATTTGAGTCAGTAATAGTCTGGAGTAAGTGATCGCATCAAAAAAATATCGCTTTAGAAGTTTTGGCTCCTGTCTGATTCGCCATAACCACTCTAATCCATAACGTTGCCATTTTTCGGGGGCACGCTTTACATGTCCCGCAACAAAATTTATTACCGCGCCAAGATGAGAAATAACTGTTGCATTTAGCTTCGTCTGATTACGCAAGATCCATTGTTGTCCTTTTTTGGCACCAAGCGCCACCACTAGAAAGTCTGGATCACTATTATTGATTTTCTCGATAATTGAATCATTGGACATTTCTTCCACCGAAACAAATCCAGGATCATAAAAGCCGCAGCTTATCATTCCTTGGCTGCTTTTATTTAGCTGCTGATGGGCCTTTTCAGCAATACCAGGCTCACCACCCAAAAAAAACACTTTAATTTTTGGGGATAATACTTGTTCAGATAATCGGGCAAAAATATCTGAGCCAGCAACTCTTTCTGGTATGGGAATATTGAGTAGCTTAGCTGTTAGGAGTAATGAAATACCGTCCACAACCACTAGATCACTTTGAATTACCGACTTATAAAAATCAGGATCAAACTGCGAAGTGGCAGCAAAATTGAGGTTGGGCGTCGATAAGAAACAACGGTGTTTATGTTCTATTGACCAATATAAATAATTTACAGCTTGTTCGATTGTCATTTGGTGAAACGGCAAACCCGCCACACACCAGACCGGTGAATGAAATTTTTTCATCTAAAGCTTGCGACTCCATTAAGAATACAATTCAATCGACAAATAGTCTTAAGTACTATCATAGTTAAGTCGTAATCAATGTGATTGGCCCATAGAAAAAACCATGATTTCTGTAAAATTGTGGCTTAGCATAAATCTTTCTGAGGCTCCTTTAGCCAGATCTTTTTGGGGTTAATGGTTTATGTACTTAAATGTGTTTTTTCTGCCCTGTTTTTGGGTCGTTGAAGGATTTCGTTGGATATAAAACTACCTGATAAATTAAAACCTTCAGAACAAGATATCCAAGTCGCATTAATTTGCCCAATGCAACAAAATAACTATCATTTGTTTACTTATCATGAAATTTCAAAAGCTTCGTAACGAAAATCGCTAAGTAAACAGTTGCATGTTTGGTTTAAGACATTAGTGATAGTATTCAAGCGGGTAGTGCTTAATTTATCAATAATCGTCATTTATTATTCACTTCAAGCTTGATGATGAGTTTTCTATAAGCAGTGATTTATTTAGCGCATATTTTAGTTTGATCTCTAATAGCTTTTCATATTGTTTCAAAATCGGTAACCACTCAAACATTTTATGAAAAACCTGTCTGCTGGATAATTTCAACATTGTATTTAATTCATCATCTCTAAAGATTAAATCCAACTTATCACTGCAATCTTTGATATTGTTGAAATAAAGCACCTGCTCTTGAGTTACCCAACGATTGAAAGCATTTTCGTGAGCCAGAATACAGCATCCTGCACCCAAAGCTTCAACAAGGGATGGATTTGTTCCGCCAACCGTATGTCCATGAATATAAACACGAGAATAGTATCTTAAAGACTGGACAACCTCTGGGTCATATATTGCTCCCAGAAATTTGACTCTGTCATTTGACGCACGCTTGATTCTACCGTGGTAATCATTTTGTTCTGGAAAGATATTACCCAAAATCACCAGATCATAGTCTCGTGGCTTTTGTGAAAAGGCCTGGACTATTTCCAGTATTGAGTTTTCCGGTTCCAGCCGGGCAATAACCACTGCATAGTTATTTGTTTGCAGACCAAAAGGCTTTAATTTTTCCGGTTTAGCCGTTTCAACACTTTCAGCACCATAAGGAATCATGGTAATTTTATCCACACTAACACGCGTTTGAAGATGCTTTTTGATTTCAGGATGGTCAGCAATTAAATGATCCCCCATGAGACAAGCAATACGCTCATTGAGATAAAACCAAATACGGATAGGCAAAGACCATTTACCGCGCTTCCATTCGATTCCATCCATATTAATTACGTTATAAACTTTCTTTATTCGACAATAAATAGCCAAAAAGCCGGTGTTGTATCCTAACGTCAACAATAAAGATTGAGATCGGCATGCATGTCTAGTGGCTTTCCAGTCAAAAATGATAGTGCTCCATGGCGTATCGTTTTTAACAGGAATGTGTACTAACTCAACACCTTTGTATTTGCTGGTAAAAATAGGTCCGGTCCCAATATGTTGGCAATAAACCGTTACTTTCCAACCATTTTTGACCAGTACAGGTACCAGGTATTCTACAAAGGTTTCGAAACCACCATGTGCAGCCGGTAGGCCCCGTATCCCCAGAATAGCAACACTTTTTATTCGATCCTCTGCCATGATTATTCCTTAAATTATGACAACATGGTTTCTTTTAGAAGAGCTCGATCCTACTCTATTGTTATTATATTCAAGGTATGTGGTGGTAACGATAATTCAACTTGGTTATTTAAATGTCTGGTGTCTATGGTTTTCGACCTGACCTTCGATTCAGCAGTATCGTAATGAAAAATACTATCGACTGTTAATGAATCCGCTTTCACAGTGTTTATACCTGTATAACCTTGGATATTGATTTTTACGTTCGCTTTTTCCATGGGATGCTTATTCAGTATCAGTATTCTTAAAACGTTATCATCAAGAGTGCTGACACTGTTTAGAAACGAAACATTTTGTTGGGCTGGAGCAAATCCCACATTAGGTGAGTTAAACCCGGGAGAAGAAGTCACTGTTTGCAAAAACTTACCCCGCATAATTTGATTGAAAGCTTCTAGCACATAAAAAGCTGGCCGCTTTTCTCCTTGAAGCCCAATAGCACCAAAATACCAATTTCCTATCAGTGACCAATGGTTTGCCATTAGAAGGTCGGGCATTCGACTCAAATTCATTAATAAATCTGACAAATACATCGCCCCCATCCAACTAGCAATGAAGCCATCAGATTCACCACCGTTTAATGTAAACATGGCGTTATATTCAGTCAGAGCAATTTTTATATTATCTTCTGAACGGTATTGGTTCACCTCCTGTCGAGTCTGTTGGAAATTTTTTTCAACCAACCCGGCAGCGGCCATTGAGGCCAGATAAATCTGGCTATATTCAGGTACTTCAGCATGGATATAAGGATAGTAGGCATTATGGACGCTGACAAAATCAATACGCTCAGTAACGCCTTCCAGTACCGTTTTATTATAGCCAGGTAAAGGAGTTGCTGGCACCCCCACTAACTTGTCACTGCGCAAAGGAATACCAACTTTTATGGTCGGATCAACAGCCTTCATAGCACTAATAAAAGTATCTGCTCGAGAGGCAAAATCTTTAGGTGAAATCGCCAGTTGCTTTTGATTATCATCAATCAAATACGGTTCATTACCAATTTCCCAGTAAACCACTTTTGGTAAAATTTCGTCTTGATAGCGTACTCTTTCTATATTGGTCATTCTTACCCAATCAGCAGCCTCCTCCGGTGTTCCAGTAATCAAATTCACTGTGATAATTGGAGTGGCGCCAAGCTTTTTACTTATGTTTAAAAACTCTGCAGTCCCCAGTAATATCTTGTCGTCTCCATCACCATGAAAGCGTTTATTAGTGCCTCGGTTTTGTATCTCACCCATTCCATCCTTCCAGTGATAAAGATCAGCCAACGAGCCTCCAGGATAGCGAAGTACACTCACCCCCATTTTTTTTGCTTTATCAATAACGTCAGAATCTGGGGTAACCCCATCAGATAAGAGAATACCGTCACCTCTATCCACCCATTGCAAATTACTGCCTAGTAAATAAGGGTTAATCTGATACGTTTGTGAGGCGTCAATCTCAACAGTCACTGGTATCGCTGTCTCGTTTGCAGAGCACGCTGAGTGAACCAACACAATGAATATGACTGAAACAAAACTCACCACACGCTTAGTAGTCTGACTCGGTAGTGCACTATATTTGGTTATAATATTGAGCATATCCATACCTCATAATTGGAATCGCTGGCTTAATTTAATTATTTTTTTGTATTAACGCCATCACCCATGGATTGAAGCCGGTTTTCAACATAAACTTTGGCATAAAATCAATATACCACTTTGACAAAAGTCGGAAGGGTTTTGGAACCCTTGAAAAATAAACATAGCCTTTTACACTCTGAGCACGCATTTCATAAGGTAATCCAGAAAGGTAGTTATCAATATCTGAATACGCCCACAAAAAATTTTCTCCCCAGGTTTTGTGTATAGTTGCACCACTTAACTTCGTGAGTTTTAACTCCAGCTTAGATGCTTTTGAATCTGGCCCGTGGGCTGTGTCAACAGGAAATTTACGATTAGGACCTCCGATAAGCATATAACCACCCGGTTTAATCACTCTGTATATTTCTTTCAGCCAAGTTGCACGAATTTCATGGTAATTCGGAAGCCTGTCAGCATGACCATCAGAAGTTCCTATGTGTTCAATCACACCTAATGTAAAGGCAAAATCCAACGTATTATCCTGAAAAGGTAATTGCAGGTTGTATGGATCCACAAAAAAATAACGCTCAGGATCAAAACCTTGTTCTTGCCAATATTTACCAAGCGTAATTAAATCAACGCCATATGCATCAAGCCCTTCTTTAAAAAGCTCATTGACCATAGTGCCAACACCGCACCCAACATCCAGTACACTTTTCGCTTGGCATTGTTTGATCAACGGCAAAATATAAGATCGGGTTTTATCAATATTCCCGGCCATTTGTTCGAAAGCATACTCATCGGTCGTTGAATTAAACAACTCGGTTATTTCACCTTGAATCAAGGTGCCAAAGCCATTCACCTTCTGTTCAAGCGTTTTCAAAGCTACCATCGTTCATCCTGCCTTTTGAAGTATTGATACTGTTTGTTCGGAGGTAATTTTCCAGTCAAAACGTTTGGCTTGTAAAAAGCCGAGTTGAATCAATTCATCCTGCAATTTAGTTTCTGTCACCAACCGAACTAAACTATCTGACAGCTCTTGATCACTAGCAGGATCAATCAACAAAGCCGCTTCACCAGCAACTTCTGGAATTGAACTCACATTGGAGGTAATGACCGGAGTACCGCAGGCCATTGATTCTATTATCGGTAAGCCAAATCCCTCATAAAGAGATGGATAAACAAAAACGTCTGCTCGATTATAGAGAGCCACTAGCTCTGTATCATTGACATACCCCGTTGTTTTTACATGTTTTTCAATACCATGTTTCTGAATTTCATTAAGGATGGCATGCCCTTGCCAGTGCATTTGTCCAACGAGGACCAAATCATGTTGAATAAGGTCTTTTTTACGAAGTTGTGCGTATACACGCACCAATCTTTCAATATTCTTTCGCGGTTGTAAATTCCCAACAGCAAGAATAAAGGGCTGGTCCAATCCAAACTTTTGCAACACATGTGACAGCCAGAGAGCATCAGTTACATGTCGAAAGATGTCAGAAACCCCATTATAAGTCACCGATATTTTATCCTCGGGTATACGGTATTTTTCTATTATCTGACGCTTGGAGAACTCTGAAACGGTGAGAACATGAGCACTTTTTCTTGCCGAAAATGGAATCAAAAGCTGCATTCGTTTTCGTGATAGTGGATTAAAGAACTCAGGAAAATATTCAAAAGAAATATCATGCACCATTGTCACGACAGGACACGGCATCACTGGTGGCACAACATACTGAAACAGAGCAACATCAATTTGATCTTTTTTGAGTGCCAATGGAAATCCAAACGGTATACGTAATAAAGGATTATGTGGCGTTACTTTTCTGATAGTTGCTTTTGACATCCACTCAGGCAACGCAACCTCTTTAGTTTGATATAGAAAATACTCGTGTTGTCCTTCATCAGAAGCAAGCATTGCCTTTATAAGGTTACGAATATATGTTTCATTACCCGTTTGCCTTGCTCCAACAGTATGTATGTCAATCCCTAGCCGCATAAAACCTCAATCTACGTTTAGCATGCATTTGATTAATGAATCATGATTTACTGATGTTATTGCGTATCCATTTCTTGCTTAATAATTTTTCGGGTAATCTGAATATATTGCCAGCTTGAGATGGCTTTTTCTTTATATCCCCGACCTCTTCGCAACAAAGACAATACCGAGTAACACCCCCACCGAATGAAGAAGCCGGTCAATGTAATCCAATCCAATAGCCAGACAAATTTTCCATTATTCAGCATACTATAGAAAGACCGTAACCCTTTTAATGAACTTAAAAGTATCTCACCTTCCTGCTTTTTCATACTCGCTCCCTGAATATGGATAATCGAGCAAACTGGAGAATAAACGATACGCCAACCATTTTGTTTCAAACGGTGACAACACTCCATATCTTCGCCGTACATGAAAAAAGTTTCATTGAATATAAAACCATCCAGAGCAGACTTTTTCAGTAACATCACTGCGCCGGAGATCCAGTCTACCTCCACATCAGTTGGAATATCTCTGTCCAGATACAACGAAGGAGGTCTCCATTTTTCAGGAATCAATAAATCTAGAAACAAATAATGTCGGGCAACATTAGTTAATGAAGGGTATGCCCCTCCAGTCCAACGTTGTAGTGAATGGTCAAGATTTAGTAATCGACAACCCATAACGCCAACATCAGGCATAGAATGTGCGTGAGAAAGTAGTTTATCAATAGCATGATCTATCACCACCGTATCAGGATTAAGCAATAGCACATAATCTGACTTGCAATATGCCAACACTTGATCATTTGCTTTGCCAAATCCAACATTTGTCTTATTTGCAAACAAATGTACCTGAGGAAACAGCTCTTTGACCATATCGACGCTGCCATCCGAAGAAGCATTATCAACAACAAACACCTCAAACTCATCGGCTGATAATAATGTTTGCTGATAAACCGACAGCAAGCAGTTTTTTAACAACTCACAGACATTCCAGTTAACAATTATTATTGAAAGCTGCATTAAGTATCCTTTTGAACATCTGCAAGGATAATGTTGATTTTTTCAGCGTTGTAAAGGGTCGTGTTCGCAGGAATTGACTCATTTAAATAACAATTTGGACCAACCGTCGAGTTATCACCGATCGTCAGTTTTCCTTTAACCACGGCATAAGCTCCTACAATTACATTATTGCCGATTTCTGGTGCATCATTCACTTGATGATGTCGCTCGATATGAATCGATTCTGTTACGACAATAGCCCGCGCATAAAGGGTCAGATGTCTACCTGCATGACCATAAAAAGCAACGCCAGGAGTATGAGGAATATATAGCCCCGGGCCAATCTCTGATGCCGGGCTGATATCTGCTTTATGTATAAGAAAATTAATTCGCGAAATCAGTCTGGCAATCATTAAAAGTTTACGTCGATAAAACCAGTGCGCTAGACGATAAAAAGAACTGCACATAACAGAAGGAGTCAAAAGAGCACTGAGCATGCGTAACTTACTGTAACTTTCTCCAGAAAAATCTGCTGAAAATTTAATATATTGAACAATATCCTGCTTAATCAACGCTTTTAAAGGTAAAGAGGTCGTCATAGGCCGACATCCTGCTGGTCATCACCAGTACCACTTTTTTGAACACGCTTTCTTGGCTCACGAACTTCTACTACAGCCCCATCAGGTACATCTCTGGTAATAAAGCACTTAGGCTGCACATGTACATCATCACCGACGCTAACTGGTCCTAATATAAAAGACCCCATTGCCAGATGTACATTGTTACCGACCACTGGTAATCCGGGTCCTGCACCAATGTCTTTAACATCTCTACCACCTCCAACGCCTCCATGCCCTTCTACTGTACAGTTTTCACCAAACTTGCCGACAATCACGAGGCATAATGGATATTGAACAATAAAACCGCCCCCTATGTCAGAAAGCGGACTTATATCCGCCCCTGTAAGAATCAAGTTTATATGCCAAAAAAAGCGTGCTAAAACTCGATTACCTCTATCAAAAAAGTAGTGAGAGAGTCTATGCAGATAAATACAGAGAAAAGAATTGTTCATTATCAAAAGAAGCGGTTTTCCAGCCCCATCCCGTTCAAAAAAAATTTTCAAACGGGCTTTATCTGCTTTAATCCTTGCACGGGTTTCTTTCCAAGAAATACTCATAACTGTTCCTCAACCACAGACTGATAAAACATCTCTTGCTGGTTGGCGATATCATCCCAGCAAAACTGTTGGGCCCATTTAGCTGCAACTAGAGATTTCCGTTGCATTTGCTGAGCAGAAAGATTAATAAACGTTTGAATAGCTCGGCTATAGGCGTCAACATCAAAAGCTGGAACACGAATACAAGCCGGAGAAGCCACTTCATTCATTGGAGCTTTATCAAACAGTATGACCGGTTTACCACTAGCACAGGCTTCCGTTATGACCATACCAAAGGTCTCTTCTCTTGAAGAAACACAAACGAATCGACTTTGGCTAATCAAGCGACGCTTTTCTTCTCCGGCAACCTTACCAACTAAAGAAACCCATGGCTGTAAGCCCATCTCGTCAATCAACTTGTCAATTAATGGCTTTTGAAAACTATGCCCTACAAGATAAAGGGGCAACCGGATGGATTCAGGCACTTTTAGATAGGCTTGTAACAATAAATCAATGCCTTTCTGTTCAATATCCAGCCGACCAAGATAAAGGATGTAATCACCATGAACCAATGACTCCGAGAACAGAGACTCATCAACACCATTGGGAATTACAGCAATATTAGCTTTCGAATGGCGTTCTAATAACAACTTTTTCATCTGTTCAGTTAAAACAATCATATTTTTATACAGCCTAACACCATATCTTTCACCAAAGTGGAATGGCAACTTGTATTGACTTGCCAGTTGTCTGGCAAAAAACCATTGAACCGAAGCAATAACAGGAGCTTTAGCAAATAAAGGATTTAACGTAGCCGAAAAAGGCGGCATAAAATCTTCGACCAACAGATCATATTCCAATCTCCTAACTGCAGCCGGCAGGCTGAAAAAGAAGGTTATATGATGAGATGAACCATGGTTACGCACTTTTCGGCCCAATCGGATGTAACGAATACCATCACGAATTTTTTCAGGTGTAGAGCCTTCGAACGTTGGCGTTAGAACGGTTATTTCATGACGTTGACTTAAGCGCTTATATATCTCATGGTTACGGATTGGCCCCCCTCCACTTAGCGGATTATCGATATCATCTGGATCAATATGCAATATCTTCATTACTCAGTCACCTCACCATTAACTGCTTAAGGGACTGTAATTGTTTCGCTGAAACAGCCTTAGTCAAAAACAAGATCAACCAATAAAAGATAAACGAGCAAAATAACGCAATAAACAGTCCACTGATTGGTTTCAACAACACAACACAGCCAAGCATCAGACCACCGGCAATTAACGGCTTGAACAACACCCCCAGTACAGAGGGCAGTGACATTTCCCTGTAAAGCCATACGTAACGTAATATGAATTTAAAAAGAGTCGTCAATAATGTCGCAAGTGCAGCCCCATAAAAACTCATAAAATGAATGAGAACCAAAAGCATTATGAGATAAACAGCGAAACTAACGCAGAGAATTTTCAACTCAAGGCTTTCACGATGAGCCGCAAGCACCACTACGGTAAGAACTTGATCCATCGCGATAAATAAGATTGCAAAAGCCAGAATTTGCAACACGCCAGAGCCAGCCACATATCCTGATCCAAAAATCAACGGTACAATCCAATCTGCCGACAACGCTAAAATGAGTACTAAAGGAAGTCCAAATATAAACGTGACCTGAAACATTGTCTGGTAAAGCTGTTCGAAGTTCTTTTGTGAATCCGTAAACATGCGAGAAAATACTGGAAATAACACCAATGTCAGTACACTTGGAACCATCAGTCCCATCTCATAAATTTTAAACGGAGGAGAATACATCCCCACATCCTGCATGCTCGCCAGCAATGACAGAAAAATAAAATCAAAACGACCAATACCGACGGATAAAATCAAAATCCCAAAAAACATTGGGCTTTGTCGTAGATATGCAATGATCTCTGTGAGATTAAAAAAATTTATCTCAAATTCATCTTTCAAACCACCTCTAAACCAATAAATGAAAACAGCCAGAAGCTTCGCGCCCAAAAAAGCTAAAAATAAGGCAGTGACGCCATACCCCATCCATACCAGTATTAAACAGATAACGACCCTGAGAACCGTTTCGATAATATTGACCCAGGCAATAACATGCATATTCTCTTTTCCGGTCAACACGGCTTCAGCAGCAACAGCAAAAGCCATTGGCAAACTGGATAACCCTACAAGCCAAAAAGCGTTATGCATACTTTCAGGATAAAGATTTAACCCAATCCCCCCGATCAATAGCATTAACCCTAATGAAACAGGCATGGCAATTGCCAATGCATTGGTAAACTGCAAACTTATTGTGTCCGGTTCAGTTGCCACTCGCCTAGCAAGGACAATATGTAACCCCAAAAGTGGAAGCTGAAGAATGAACATAAAATACGTGAATAAGGTACTGAATTCACCCAACATTTCAGCCCCCCAATTCCGAGCCAAAATGGTAAACAAAACGAATGAAAGCATTGCAGTTGCCAGACGCATCATTGAGACTGAAAAAAAGTTTTTAATAATTTTTTTCAGATTGATGCTCATTCGCTAATGGCTCACATTTTTTGAAGTGGTTATTAAATCACGGTTTTGCACTGTTTTAATTTTTAACAACGCAGTAAGTAAACCAAAAAACAAATAACTGAGCGTAATGCGTTGATCAGCATAAAAATGATCAAAAAGATAAAAAATACTTTGCCCAAAGATACTCGCGGTAACGCCCAGAGCAAGAGCAAAAAGTACGGGGTCTGACCACTGACGATCGTTCGGTACAATCATTATGAAGCGCCAGAGCATCAGCACAAAAATGATCAAACCGATAGCTCCCATTTCCGCCATGACTAACAAATATTTATTGTGAACTACCCCTTTTAGTAACTCATCCTGAAACCACGGACTTAAGTGAGCAAAAAATTCCGGTATATTGGCACGAGCTGCACGGTTATAACCACCAATACCGACCCCCACAACAGGATTTCGCTGAATAATCAAAGCCGCCTGATGCATCATTGCCAATCTGGACTCAGAAGATCGTTCGTCACTCTCTGTGATACGTAAATAAATCGTAGGAAAAACCATAACGGCTATGATTATTGAAATGCCACCAATAACAAAGAGCATATTAATGTATTTACGCATAACAACACCGCGTTTGTAGCCGATAAATAGCATGAACAAAACAGCCGCAGTAAACGATATCCAGCCTGCTCGGGAGAGTGTCAATAACAGTGCGATAATGCCAAAAACAAAGAGCCCTAATATAGCCATCCATCGAACATTACCAATCTTACTTTGCCCCAGTATCAGCATCATCAGCATGGGAGGCAATAAAAAAACCATTAAATCAGCCAGTGCATTTGGATGTCCCATAAAACCCGAAGGTCTAAAAGCATGCACACCTCCAGCCTCAGCAAAGACCAAACTGGTACCAGTTGTTGTAGTTTTTGCTCCCTGGAGATCAATAATATTACCCACCATAAGTTCTAGAAACATCATCATGAAATGGACACACATAGCTAATCCAAACGCATAGAAAATCAACCGGATTTGACGTGGGGTTTTTACATAATCAGCAAAAAAAACGAAAATAACAAAATACTTGGTAAAGCTGATACATAGAAAAAAACCGGCAAGTTTGTCTTCTGATATCGCCATCGTTGCCCATGACCACAAGAGAAAAATCAATGGTAAAAAATGCAGTTTACTCCAATAAATTTTTTCTCCATGTACAATTTTTTTATCAAAAAGCCATAAAAATAATAGTGGGATCAAGAAAATATCAGACAACGTTACTGAAAGACCCGGAGTATAAATCCCTCCTTCCACAATCAACGCTTTCGTCAATGAAATCGAACTGGTAAAAACAAACCCAAAAAAAAGAACGTTTTGAATATCTTTAAACCAGAATGCCCCTGCCGCAAAACAAAGCGCCAGAAAAAGTAACACAATCCAGGTAAAACTGAGCGCACTTAAACTGACATATATAAGTGCAAAGATACCTGCCAAAGGCAGATACCAAAGAGGGTAATGCTGTATGCGACTTGCTGGATTATCCATGAGCTAAAATTAAGGCTTGTTTATCTTTCATATCCACCACCGCTGGCGGCCGTAAAAATAGTCCCAGTCCTACGGGCTGTGACTGAAAAAGCGCCGAACTGCGTGGCCTACCTGGATGTAGGTCAGGGGCGTGAGCAGGATGCGGAAGCTTTGCTCGTTGCTTATTTAGAATAACTAAAAGACGCTTCTCGTGCCTTGATTGACGCTTTTTCAGCTCATAACAGAGGCAAAGAAGAAAGACAAACAAGCCCTAGGCCCTATCGTATATAAAACGAGGAATATAGCGAAGCTTCTTGTTTAGCACCGCACCAAGAATTTTGTCTTCGGAAACGTTTAATTCACCTAATGCAAAATCCAAAACCTGCTTTCGAGTGGCACTGGCATCAATCACAATCACAATCCCATCTGCAAGATTGGCAAGGCTATTGGCACCGCTTCGAATTATGCTTGCTGAGTCGACAATTATCAGGTCATACTGGCTTTTAACGGTGTTTAAAAACGCATCCATAACATGCTGTTTAAATAACAACCCGGGACGTCTTTGCCCTCCTCCAGACAGTAGGAACAAATTATCCAGATCAGTTGTTTGATAAGGAATTGATTGCCACTCTTTATCTATTAAGACATCTGATAAACCAGCCTCTTCATTCGCATCAAAAAAATGATGTAATGTTGGAGACTCCATATTGGCATCAATCAACAATACACGATTATCCGTGATCGAAGCTGCATGGCTTGCTAATGAAGCAGAGATAAACGATTTACCTTCCTGATCACCAGCACTGGTGACATAGACCACCTTTCCATGTTGTGATGGAACAGCACTTTTCTCCAACCGTGACAACAAACGAATGGTCATTTTCTGGAACGTGGATTCAGTGCGAGAAAGTTTCATGCAGAAGTCTCCATCCTGTCAGGTCGGGAATATTTTTTTCTGGCAGCTTATCGATCCAGTCCACCGTTCCCAAAACATCCATACCGAATAACCGGTTGACCTGATCCTTGCTGTTAACAGTATGATCCATATATTCACGAAATCCTGCCATACCTAAGCCCAACACCAAACCGGCAAAAGAGCCTAACACAGCTAAAACAATATCCTTTTTCCAGCTCGATTCCCGGGGTTTAATTGCCGGCTCGACAATAATGCGATTTCCCAGTCGACGCTCATTCATTTCCATATAGAGTTCGATTTGCGACATACGTTTTTTCAGTTCCAGGTAAACCGTTTCAGCCGACGTCACTTCACGCTCTAAGGTAATTAATCGTGTATCCGTCTCAGCAAATTGATTACTCTCAGCACTAATACGAGCTTTAAGTTCTCTGATCGCTTTTTGAATGTTCGCAATTCGCTCGCTGCCCGGTTTGTATATCACGCTGGCATCAGTCAGTTCTTTTTCTCGCTCAATCAATTGTTCCTTTAACAAAGCGATTGTAGCGGTATCCCCTGGCGTAGTTATGGTGTTTTTAATCGAGTTATTCGCCTGATTCGACAGTAGCTTTTCTAAATTTTCCTGTGCAGCAATCAAATCAAGGTAAGCATCAGTAGTTTTAGCTTCGACTATACTGTATGCGCGTTCAGCGGCTTCCTGCTTAATACGGATATCGTGATCACGATAAACCTCCATGATTTTTTGCAGAACTACGGTTGATAATTCAGCACTCGGTGCTTTGAGCTCTAACTGCACGATATTAGAAGTTGTTTCTGAACTTTTACTTTTCACAGGTGCAATTGAAATACTTTTTATTAACTCAGTGACCGTATCACTGAATCCTCGTTTCTCTGGATCAGTGGGAATACCAAATTTTTCCAGCATGATTTCGTCATAAAAATCCGCAACAGGACGAAGTAAATGCACATAAGGTTTGTGATATACGTCCCAATATCCCAATTGCAATTCTTCTACAACTTGTTCAGCAATCGGTCTCGCTTCAACCAATTGCATTTCGGTTTCCATTTTACGGTTAACGGGATCCGACTGCTGCTGTTCCTGATAAGCGGCGACTCCGGAAAAAAACATCGGGTTACCCTGTTGCTCTGTCTTAATCAGGACTTTACCGGTAGAGGTATAAACAGGTGGCAAAGAGAAAATACCCCACCAGACTAAAATACTGACCAGCAAAAAAGTAATCAGAATGACATATTTATGTTTGAAAACAATATTGAAAAGATCACGCCGACTGAAAGAACTCTGGTGTTCCTTTTCTGCACTGCTGAAAATCGGTTCCACGACTGGATTCCTTGTGTATTATTGGCCTGTATTCACATTTTCGAACTTATCTACAGGATTAAGATTGTAAATAAATCCAAATGAGCTGTTCCTTAATGCCGGAATTAACGTGTAGAGATATTGATCCAGATAGTTGTTAACCTTGGCAATATTCGATTTTGGTACTATAACAATATCGTTGGGCTGTAAGGTCACATCGCCCAAAGCGGCTAAAGTAACAGGCATATCACTATCATCATTGGAAGAAATTTGAGGATTGAGGTTACGTAACATCAATTTTGGATTCTCGCCATTACTGCCTTTGCGAATAATGGCAACTTGGCGCATTTCACCCGTGTCTCTGTTGCCACCAGCCATGATAATCGCCTGCAATGCTGTTACAGGCCCCGTGTAAGGAAAAAAGCCTGGTAGTTGCACTTCACCACCGACAAAAACCTGCATGGGTGTTTCATCTCTTACAACCACAACGATGTCTTCAAGGCCTTTAACCTTTGCTCTGGTTTTGACACCATTTAAATAAAAGTTATTTTCACTGAATTCGCGAATTATGACGACTAAATTAGGCTGCAGGAGATGCTCCTCGTAAGCCTCCTTTAATTCCTTGTTTAGTTGTTCAGGAGTTTTATCTTCAACAAATAAACTGCCAACCAGAGGCAATGAAATCTTGCCATCTGGTCTGACTATAACAAGTTCATCAAAATCTGAGTGATAGGGAAACTTGATTTCTATCTGGTCATATACTTGAATGCGGTATTCTTTATTCTTTTCAATATCCGGTTCATCCGCCATCCAATCCGAATACAAGTCATTGATCAGGAGTTGTACTTCTTCAGGAGTTTTCCCTGCGGCAAGAATAGAACCAATAAATGGTAATGATATTCTTCCATCGGTTCTTACTGTGTATTCATCATTAAACTCGGGTCTGAAAGGATACTTAACTTCTATTACATCACCCGTTGCGATTCGGTATTGAGCTTTATAAACAGATACTTCAGATGACTCATCCAGGATCATGTCTTTTTCAAGCGAGAGTGGTTTGAGAGCGATATCACGGTTGGAAATATTTCCAGGAGCACATCCGGTAATGATAAAAGCCAGCCCCAGAAGTGTAAGACTGGTTCGAAATAATTGACGAAACTCCATGTGTTTATTCCATGCGTAAGTAATTAAAATTGTGTTTGTTAAACTTACAAAGTTTTCCCACTCTAAACATTAATACTACATGCACATACCCAGTCTGAGGATGTATTTAATTGAGCTGTTCAAGTAATAGGTGCTATTAAATAATAGTTATCCAGTGGTTACACTACCTGATTAATCCTATCATCAAATAATGCAAAGATTAAAGCTTAAAGATGATGATTCGATTAAAAGCTTAACAAAGATTGTCTGCTTACCAAGATGCTTCAATATTTTGAATTCATCTAGATGTTATCTTTTAATGAACACTCCTTTGATACTCTTTAATCGATCATCATAGAATTTGGCAGCGTTTTTATCTACCATCACATACACTACTTTGAAGCAATACAGAGGATGGCATGTGAAAGATGGAATTGTCATTTAAGTTTAAGTTTGTTTGACTTCTTAATTATTAGTACAAAGAAACTTGGTTCTTTTTACACCATGCCAACAAAATATAAATGGACCAGATTCTAGTCCAATATATACCAGCTTGATTTCTTTTAAATGCTACTAGTAGCTCATAGAGCAATGAAGAATTTAACCCTATTGATGAACACAAATCCTTATCATTAAATAATTCTGAAATTTTCTCTTCCATTGAGCTTTTACACCAAACATCCAAAGGTAATACAAAGCCTGATTTGGGTCGCTCAAAGATATCAGGATTTATATATCGAGCAGCAAGATCTCTTAACACTTGTTTTTTTCCAAGAGGTTGGTATCTCGTTTCTGGAGATAAACCTGCAACTGACTCAATGAATACGTGGTCTAGTAGAGGTACTCTTACTTCAAGTGATGTCGCCATACTCGCAGCATCTGTGTCCCTCATCAATCGCTGTTCAATAAACATGTTTAGCTCAAGATTAGAAATTGATTCTAAAGTTGAACAATTAACGATGTCTTCAGATAAAGTCGCATATAGAGCCTTATCTACCCCAAACTTAATATTCTCTGATTTTTGAGCTGAAAGCTTATTTTGAAATTCACTGGTAAATAGTGAATAAGAAGTTTGATAAGCCCCTATCGTATTGCCTTTAACTCTAATCAAATCAGCCAACTTTCCCCACCTTGTCTGTGGCGGCACTGAGCCATACTTTAATTCCATAATTTTATTCCACGCACCTGCTGTTAAATTAGCCAAACATTCTGGTACATGATTAATGATGTTCCCCACTTGTGTAATCTTGGGGACTTCTCTAAAACTGGAATAACCACCGAATAATTCATCGCCTCCAGTTCCTGCCAGAGCGACCGTGATTCCTGCGTCTTTAATTGCCTTACTAATAAAAAAAGTATTGATTCCATCAAATGTTGGTTGATCAATACTCTCAAATGCTGCTGTAAAGTTCTGATTAAAATCGGATTGGGTTAATTTAATTTCGTGATGGTCGGTGCCTAATGACTGCGCAACTTGCCTTGCATACTTTGCTTCGTCAAATAATGCTTCATCAAAAGACAGGTTATATGTTGAAACCTGTGTATCGGCCTGGCTCTTAGCAACTGCTGCAACCGCACTTGAATCAACCCCACCAGATAAAAAAATTCCAAGTGAAACATCGCTCAGCATATGCAATTGCATGGTTTCTTCAAAAACCGTTGAAACACGACTAACCGTTGACTGAGGTGAAGAGGAACTTTTTGGGAGACTCCAAAATTTATACTTAGAAATAATTTCACCTGAAGAAGCAGAAACCCTCATGCTGAACCCGGGAGACAGCGTTTTTATATCCTTGATAATGGTTGACTCTTTAGACGCAACAAACCCATTCCAAAGATAACTTTGCATACTTTCTGGATTTAATTTTCTAGGCACAAGACCACTTTTTAACAGTGTTCTCAACTCAGAAGAAAATAACAGCGTTCTATTTTGATCTTGCTTCTCGTAATAATAGAGAGGCTTTATACCTAGCCTATCACGACAAAATATGACTTCATCTTTACTGGCATCCCATAGCGCAAAAGCAAACATCCCCCTTAATTTTCCAACAAAGCTTTCACCCCAGTGTCGATATGCAACCAAAAGAACTTCAGTATCCGTTTTGGTTTTAAAGGACTCACCTTGAGCAACAAGTTCATCTCTTAAAGACCGATAATTATAAATTTCACCATTAAAGGTAATAGCGTTTCCAGAAACCACATCAATCATTGGCTGATGTCCGTCTTGACTCAAGTCAATGATAGCTAAACGCCGATGACCAAAAATAACGCCTTGATTTTTTTGGGTAAGCTTATGCTCCCAAACACCTTCCCCATCTGGTCCCCGGTGCTTTTGTAATTCATTCATTAAATGAATTTTTTCTGAGATAAAATTATCTACAAAGCCTATTGCACCCACAATTCCACACATATTATTTCCCTAATTAATGAATGGTAGCCAGCGCCCGCTCCAGCTTTGGAATTTCAGTGCTTACCAAATGATTTGATGTTACTGCAGAATAACCGCGCTTACCCATTTCTAACAGCTCATCTGCGGTCATATTAAGTGATTTACTCATTACTTCAGCCAGTTGCACAGAATCATTTGGCGTGATCAGCCAGCCATTCTCACCATTCTTTACCAGCTCAGGGATACCAGCTATATGCGTAGTTATTACGGGTCGATTAAGAATAAATGACTCCATAATCACAACAGGCAGCCCTTCTGCAAAACTGGGTAACACCATCGCTCTAGCTGAAAGAATCAAATTTCTAACATCATTGCCCGTCACCCAGCCTGTAATAGTCACATATTTATCAAGTTTTTTTTGAGTGATATACGCTTCAATCTCTCCCCTCAACTCACCATCACCAGCCAGCACAAGTTGGCACTCTATTCCTTCATTTATAAGTATTTCAAGCGCATCGATCAGTATAAAATGGCCTTTTTGTGCCGATAACCTACCAACACATATAAAAGTCTTGGTATCGGCGTAATCAACACTTTCATCCCCCATAAAGTACGAGTCAACAGTGCACCCAACTACCTGCACTTTTGGCCAGCTGGAAACTGGAATCCAACGCTTCACTTGTGATGCACAATAATTTGATATCGCAACCACAAAAGAGGCTTCTATGGCTTTTTCTTTCAAACTTAAACCGATAGGAGCATCAAACTCGTCTGGGCCGTGGATAGTAAAAGAATATGTAATTTTTTTCCCACTCAAAAGCCGGACAGCATACGCCACGGCAGTAGCGTTAGTTCCAAAATGAACATGAATATGTTTTAAATTATTATCTAATAGATACTTTAAGAGTACACAAGCCTCAACAAAGTATGCAATATGTCTAATATGTCCTCGCTCACTACGTCGACTAAACAAGAACAGTTTTTTTAAAGTATTAAAACTTCTAACAGGGGATTTCAAAAACAAAAAAAATGTTGTTAGTAACATTTTTAGCTTATTGCTCGTTAGTAGATAAATTGTTTTTTGCTGCTCAATAATATCTTGCTCATCAATACATTTTGATGCTTGTCTTATAGAAAACCGTTGAACATTATGACCTCGCTTTTCAAGCTCGATAATCTCACGCCTGATAAAAGTATGACTAACTGCTGGGTACTCCGTCGTCAGATAGGCCAAGTTCATAAATTAAAAGTCATCCATTAAGTTAAGTTCACTAAATTATGCTCAGATTAAACGTTTTTCCAGACAGTGGCGCGTTGCTGATTTAATTCTTCAGTAGCTCTTGCCTTCCCTTTCAACAAACACTGCCATTGATACTTATTAATGAACTTGACCAGTTCTTTATCTTCAAACCGTGGTTTACGTTGCAGCAGGCTTTTCATATAGCCCCACCACATGGCCGCACCGCCAAGAAAATAGGGAGGATGCAACATTCGAAAGATCGATGATGCTGTCATGTAGGTAAGGCCGGTTCCCATAAAATATTGACCAAATCCATGACGCATGCGCCCAGTAACAATACCTTGCTGGCTTGATCCCATTGGCCGTAAATGAATAAAGCGTAAATCAGGCTCATCCCAACTTACTGCAATCCAGCCTAGCTGACGACATTTATGACAATCAATGCCATCCCACATAACCTGACGAACAAATCCACCAATTGCTTCAAAACAGGTGCGTCGATAAAACTTGGTCATCCCCACCGACATTTCATCACCACATTTTTCGCTTATCAAATCACCGGTTTTTTTATCACGAAAATAGGCCTTGCCACTACATGTGCCAATCCGGGGATTCTGCTGCATACGTTCGATCAACGTTTCAAAGTATCTGGGTGGTAAATCCAGATCCAAATCCAGCTTACAAACATAATCAAATTGAGAAACATCCACCTGATCATAGCCATGATAAAATGCCTCAATAACACCAGGCCCTACACTGCGATGACCTCGGTTTTCACGAGTAATAACTTTTATAAATGGATACTTTTCTGTATATTCAGCCAGAATATTTGGCGTTTGATCAGTAGAGCCATCATCCACAATAACCCAGGAGTCTGGCTGCACCGTTTGATTCACCACGCTATCCAAAGTAATGCGCATATACGCGGCTTCGTTCCTACATGGAGAAACTAGTAAATAACTCATAAAACTTCCTATCAATTTTCTATAGGTAAAATATTATTGTTTATCGGGCAAGCAGAAATACACCAGAAACAACAAGCATTGTGCCAATCAATTTTTGAATAGTGATCGGTTCATGTAATAAAAAGTGAGCAAAAAGCATTGTGCCAACGAAACCAAGTCCAACAAAAGGATAGGCTCGGCTCACTTCTACTTTTGTTAAAACGTAAAGCCAAAACACCATACTCATGCCATAACAAAATAAACCCAATATCACGAACCGATTCAAAACCAGCCCGGCAGTTTCAAATGAGACCCACGTTTCAGGAAAGATTAGTCTCCCCATCCCAGCTTTTAAAGACAATTGAGCGGCAACCGATAACATTACGCTGGCTAAAATCATTAATAACGTAAGATAACTCATAAAAGTTTAGCCAACAAAGTAATAGTTAATATGAAGCAAATGGTAGCAAGACTTCCTTTATTTTTAATTGAAAAAACAATTGGATCGTCATGCATTTCGCCTCGATTGGTTTTCAACCACATTCGTAAAAACCAATAAGCAAAAGCAGGTAATGTTGCCCATAACAATATTGGCATTGAATAATCTTGGCCTTCCATTGAGACTTGAACATAAAAGGCCATCAGTAACAATGAAATAAAAGCTGATGTCACACCAAAGCTTTGCATCAAGTAATAATCATCAACCTGATAATCTCTTCCAGTGGCTTTATCTTTATTAACTTTAGATAATAACTTTAATTCAGCACACCGTTTCACCAGCGCCAAGCTGAAAAACGTAAACATGGAAAATGCTAGCAACCAGAAAGACAGTACAACATCAATCACCATGGCTCCGGCGATAATACGGATGGTAAATAAACTGGCCAGAGATATCACATCCGCAATCACATAGCTTTTAAGAACAAAAGTATAGAGAAGCGTCAGGATCAGATAAGCCAGAATAGATAATTGAAATGCAGTATTGGTAAAAACAATCGACCCAATCAAGGTGACAATAATCAGAACGGTTGCTAATAGGATGGCTTCTTGAATAGGTAACATGCCTGAAGCAATAGGTCGCAAGCATTTTCGAGGGTGTGCTCTGTCGGCATCTATATCAAGTAAATCATTTAAAAGATAGGTTGCCGAGGCAAGTAAAGAGAATAAAAGGAACCCAATCAGCGCATTCCCCCAAACCGCTGGTTCGAGATAGAGCGATGATACAAATACTGGCACAAAAATAAGTGTATTTTTCAGCCACTGGTGTACCCGCATGGCTTTTAATGCAATTTTCAGTTTATTGATTTTTCTGTCAAATACACGTGTCACTGGCCTTTTTTTTGATAATCGTAACGCTGACGCAGTGGGATTAACTAAAAATGATTCATCAGCCTTATCAAATAGGCAGAAATCAAATGTCTCATTGCCTGCATAGGCAAACCTTGGAGAAACTTCCAGGCAGTGTTTTAATTTGTTCTCGCCTTTCATGTTAAATGTGGCTGAAGTGGCCAACACACCATCAAAAATCCCCAGATGCTCAGCGATAGCATCCGCATGATTTTGATGACTAGCCGTTGCCAAGTATAACTTTCTACCCTGTTCACGCTGCTCTTTGAGGAACACCAAGAAGTCCTGGTTATAAGGAAGTGTGGCAGCATTAACTTCTACTCGCTCAGCAAGCTTGTGTTTTAAATTCGCCTTACCTTTCGTTAACCAGCCGATTAGTAAGAAAATGTTTAATGGGTTTTGTTTTAAAAACTTTAAACTAACTTCTAACAACAAGTCCGTATAAATTAGTGTTCCATCCAGATCCACAAAAAGTGGGGGCATGTCCTTATCGACAATCATACAAAAGATTCTCTGTTTTACTCGTTAATCAATTTACGTCTACAATAAAACTACTGAATTTATTAGACAGGGACGTAGCTGAGTGATGAAAGATACATTGATGACACCATATGCAAAAAACACCTTATACATTGTTCTGATTGCATTAGCATTACGCCTTCTTTGGCTTTTACTAATCCCAGTGATACCAGTATCTGATTCGGTAATGTATCACGAATTTGCCAAGAGTATTAGTAGTGGTAACGGCTATGCTTTTCCTGCAGGAAACCTCACGGCTTATTGGCCTGTGGGTACCCCAGCTATTTATGCTTTCCTTTACACACTGTTTGGTGAATCATTCTTCGTCATAGCTGTGTTCAATTTAATAGTCGGCTTATTAACACTTGTCTTAATGATGGCGTTGGCTCGGCTCTGGTTTAATGAACAAACAGCCTATATTGTTGGTATCCTCTACGCAATATGGCCCTCTCAAATTCAGTTCACTACGATTTTGGCAAGTGAAACCATATTCAATGTGTTTATTTTGCTAGGTTTATTTTTCTGGTATCGATCACAATCGAACACGCTTTCTAATTGGATTATTGGCACTATCTTTTTTGTTGCTGCAACATATGTCCGTCCAATAGCCTTATTAATTCCTTTTATCCTGATTGGCTTAAGCTTTCTACGTGGCTTTGATTTTAAACAATTGTTTAGTTCGTCCATAATTATCGTGATCACAATGACTATTTTGATTGCGCCATGGGCAGCACGAAACTATGATTTATTTGATGAGTTTGTTCTGATCTCTACCAACGGCGGTCCTGTCTTCTGGATGGGTAACAATCCTGATTCCACAGGTGAATACATGCCACTGCCGAAAGATCTAGAATTTGATTCAGAAACCGAGCGAGCTGATTACTTTAAATCTGAGGCCATCAAACATATCAAAGAAGAGCCAGGTATTTTTGCAAAGAGATTAGCAAAACGATTTGTGGACTATTTTCGTTCTGAAAATATTGGTGTGAACTGGAACATCGAGGGTATAAAACAACAAGGACTGGATAAAACAGTGCTACCACTTAAATTAATGAGCTCAGGTTATTGGATTTTCTTAGTCTTGTTAGCTATCTATGGAGGAATACGGATAATTCGGTCAGATGGATTTTATAATGCCATTACTACCACACCCATCATTGCTTTAATTTCATACAATACAGCATTACATACCATTATTGCCTCTGGAGACCGGTATCATTTTCCAATAATACCTTTTGTAGGTTTATTAGCTGCTTATGCTTTATTCAGAATGAAGAGTCGGATAGAAACTTAAATTGAGCTACTTATATTCAATTAAACCACCCTGCTTTCCATAAGCATAATTTTTTAAAAAAGCTATAACGCCCACAAACTGGGGCCATTTACCCAAAACGTTAGATGTCGCGTAAATGAAACTATGCTTTAACGAACCCAACTTATTTTTATACTGAAGCCCTAATCGCAGTATTTGGAGAGGATATAACAACCATAAAAAGAAAAAACTACTCTCAACCCAGTTCAAAAGAAGAAAAATGATTGGGATGACTGCCGCCCAGATAACAATACTTCGGGTTTCTTTTTTTCGAAAATTTTCTGGTTCTTTCCCATGCAAAGAATAACTCTCAGCATAAGCATGTCCTGCTCGTTCATTGCGCTTCCACCACTGCACGAAATGGGTCATCTCAGCATCATGCAGTGTCATTTCTGCATCAATACGGTAAATTTTCCAACCAGCTTGTCGCAGGCGGTAACACATTTCCGGCTCTTCACCAGCGATCATTGAATCTCGATAACCTTTCAATTGATTGAAAGCGGAAACTCGAACAAGTGCATCGCCGCCACAAGCCAAGGCTTCGCCAATTGGAGTATTCCACTCAATATCACAAAGCTGATTATAAATGCTTGCTTGTGGAAACCTTTCACGACGACGTCCACAAACAACCGCATAGTCGGGATTCTCGCCGAGAAAATGGCTTGAGAGCTCAATCCAGTCCTCAGCTACCTCACAGTCACCATCAACAAACTGAATAAACTCAATATTTGGATATTTCTGCAATAAATAATTAACACCCGTGTTACGGGCGCGAGCAGCCGTGAAAGGTACATTGGTATCCAGCTCAACTACTTCTATACCGAGTTCTTTTGCTGATTTGACACTGCCATCTGTCGAACCTGAATCAACGTAGACAATACGGTTTATATCAGCTAAGGATTGCAGACATCGGATCAGTCTTTGCCCTTCATTTCGACCAATGACAACCCCTCCGATGTTTGAGACAAATCGTTTTGAGCTCATGGTTCAACTTTTTGTGTAAAGCCGATAACTTTTGCAGGAATGCCCGCCACGATAGCATATGCGGGTACATCCTTGATTACCACGGCATTAGCACCGATAAGAGCATGCTCCCCAATGGTAATATTGCCTATAATTTTTGCCCCAGCGCCAATATCAACATGTCCACCTATTATGGGTGCTCCAGGGTCGCCTCGTTTCACACCTATTGTCACCTGTTGATGAATCAGACAGTTGACACCGATAAGGCTTGATGGATGGATGACTATCCCATTGGGATGCGGGATTGACAAGCCACCACCCAACTGACTGTTCAATGGAATATCCGCACTTGTAATTACCGACCAGAAACGGTATCTCAGTACAGCAAAACGCTTAAGCATAGCTGACAACAATGTTCTTCTTTGATTATGGGCGTTATAGTCTCTTATTGATTTAAGCAATTTACGATTAGGCATCCAAAAACCTGTTGGTTTTTCTCTTTGCCAGTCTGCGACTTCTGAAGAAATGCCTGTTATATCGTTGCTCATGAAGACCCCTTCTCCGATGCGTAAGTGATTGCATTTTCACTGAATGTAGCGGTTTTGAACTCCTGCCCCAGAATTTTACTTAGCTTAGCTAAATCGTCATCAAAAATCCGGTTCAATTGATCGATATTTGAAGATGATATCGTGGGTTTTTTTCGCATCGACAGGAATTCCCTCACCCGTGTTCTGAAACTTTTTGGAATTAGCCGCCTTCTCAACCACGTCATTACAGCTGATTCAACTAATACGTTATAACCATTAAAACGTCTCACCCTCTGGCTTGAAACATTTTGTTCAGAAAGATTTTCATGCCACTTTACCCGTTGAGGTGCTATTCCCAAAAACTTCGCCACTCTTTCCAGCTCAGCTTGTGGCCTGACTCGTAAAGTTTCATTAAAGACAAACAAAATATTGTCACGTCCGTAGACGTCAATATACGGCTGAATTTGATAAGCGTACCGGCTGTAATTTACAAGCTCATCATATCGGTCTATTGCTTCATTAATATCACAGCGAAAAATATTCTGTGACCACTGATGAATATAATGCGAAATCAGCCGCTCAACAGGGTGTCTTAGAACGTATATCAGTTTTATATTGGGTAATTCTGATTTCATCCGTGTAATAGTGTCTGGATAGTCAGGCAACTTAGTGTAATGGGTACTGGACTCGCCACACAGCTGATTAGGCTCTGCGTTACTGAACAGGTTCAGGTACCAATCCCGGCCCATGGAAAACACTTCGTCGTCACTGAAGTAGTATGGCTCCTTTGGCGTAGACATAAAAAAATCTGGTTGAAGTGCAAGTTGTTCGTGCAACGTACTGGTCGCACTTTTCATTGCGCCGATAATGATGAAATCAGGTTTTCTTGTAGTCATCTGGATGCGTATACTTTTTAAGTGGATTAAAAAAGTTTGTCCAGATATCCTGCCATTGTTTCTCAGAGATATCTGGGGTGTAATTCGATGAAATCAGACTTCTCAATCGGGTAATCGTCGCGCCGAAACACCAAAGAATATTGGCCATAAACAGCCCGGAACGTCCGTAAATCTGATAAAAATATCGGCTTCTGGATTCATAATAGTAAAGCGGTAAGCGTTTTCTGAGTTGCGTCTGTTTTTTTACTGGAGAGCTGCCGCCACGGAGGTGTACAACATGTGCTTCGGGATTATTAAGTATTTTCCAGCCAGCCTTCCTGGCGCGATGACAAAATTCTGCATCTTCAAAGTACATAAAAAAGCCCTCATCCATCAGGCCAATCTGTTTAAAGACTTCTTGTCGGATCATCACACAGGCAAAACTGGTCCAGTCTGAATAACTGGATGTATGTTCCAAAGGCTTGGCAACCACATACTTTTTAAACAGTTTGCTAAAAAAACCTGTTTTGGCCGCAGATAAGAATTCACTTACAGGGGTATGCATGTTAAAGCAGCTTTGTTGAGGTTTGCCATCCAACCATTCCAGCCTTGGACTTACAATACCTGCTGATTCGTTGGTCTTAATCGTTTCAAGTAAAGTTTCAATAGCGCCCTTGCGAACAACTGTATCGCTGTTCAGTAAAAGATAATAGCGTGCATTTATAAAAGAGAGACCGAGATTGTTGCCAAAAGCAAAACCTCCATTGAACTCCGAAGGAATCAGGTGTACCTGTTCAGCATTGTTCTTATCCATCCATGATTGGATTTGTTTTACAGAGTCATCTTTTGAATCATTGTCAACAACAACAACATGGATGTTTAGATTAGCTATTTCTGGCGAAAGCGAAGCCAGACAATCACAGGTCATTTCTGGAGTTTTATAGTTGATGATGACAATCAACAAATCTATTTCTGGACTCATGACAATGGCAACTTTTCATCTACCTTTTCGACCAGTTCACGAATAAAATTCTGCTGCCGCTGTTCTGAAAAAAGATCTTTAAGATAGTCTATCGATGCTAAATCAAGAGTTTCTTCACCTCTGTCAAAACGCTCAACTGCAGCGAGAATCTTTCTGACGAAGTCTTTAATGTCGCCGCAATGAACTTCTTCAAAACAAGGTAAATGAAAATATTCTTTATTGGCTTCCCCCGTGTAACCAATCACTCTATTGCCTGACATTGCTGCCATAGCCGGAGGCATCGCCAAGCCTTCAAACTCACTAAAGGACAGGAAAATCTTCGATTCATAAAAAATATCGTAGACTTCTTGTTCCGTTACACCATCAATAGCTTTAATTGACCAGTTAGCTGGTAATTTATCGCCCAGGAAAAGCAGCACAAGAGCACTATGTTTACCCAGCTTTCTGGGCATATAAGTAATGATATTTTTTTTGTTCTCAATGGGTTGGTATTTTGCTTTGTTTATAACAAAGTAAGATCGGATTATTTTTTCGGAAATTTCTGGGAATATAATATTGATGTTGTCAATTGTATCGTTTGAGTTTCCAATGACGATTTCTGCTCTTCCATATGCATTTTTTAATTCATCAAAACTAACGATTTTGGCCATTACTTCAACACCGATCGAATAGCCATTTTGAACATGAATTCCATACTTAATACCAAGTTTCTTCAGTTTGGAAGCATATCGTGCAACCATTATCTCGGGAATCATAACAAAATCACTTCTCGCGTTAAGTCTGCAATTTCTTCTGAACTGTGAGTTATGAACGAATTGCTCGATATTGTGGAGCGGATTAAGAGGATAAAGTACTTGTGATTCAATACCGTTGAGATTTATTTTATTTATTGTATCCGAATGGTGATGAGCAACAATACTTCCACCAGCAGGGTGCTTCTGGACTGGAAGGATAAAGATTACATTCTTTTTTTCTGGAGTTTCTTTGGCCAACTTGAAAGGGAAAAAAAGCTCAGACTTTATTAATTTAATTCTTGAAATTAGTCTTTCAGTTTTCAACAGTATTTTTCTCATTTATACAGGTTCCAGTTGTAGAGGTTTTAAACATTATGAATAAAAAGTCGAAAACATTTACGTGGTTGGTAAACCATCAGAACACTCTTAAACATCTAATCGAAAAGCACTAAGACTACTTTAAACTAGCGTTAACTTTATTAACTTGCCATTCTCTAAGAATCTTTTTATACCTTCCAAATAACGCACCTATAACCAGCCAATATAATGGGTGAAGAGATGAATTAGGCATTTGATCCAGTAATATCAATGCAACAACAAGACTGTGGACTGACATTAGATATTGTTTATTTTTCTCATCCTCACTTCCACGTAGATATTTTTGTGTTCTGTATGCAAGGTATATAGACATCACTACGAAATAAAATAATGTAATAAACCTTAACCACCCCCCCGTACCAAGTGTAATAATCCAATTTCCATCAGTTACACTCAAGTCTGCACCAGTTTCTGGATCATAAACACGGTTACGGCCCCAGGAGCCCCATCCAAATTCAGGCTTTTTCAATGCGTGTTGTAATAGCGTATTTTCGTGTTCGAACCTGAAATTCAGAGATTGAGCACGTTCCGGACTCAATGACTCGGCTGTATTTACAATTTCCTGATGTGGGAAAATCCCAATACTGGAAGTAATCGGATAAGTCAAAAAGATGGTAGCGATGCTAACAGAAGCCAGATGTATTTTCCGTGGAGAAAATAAACTAATTATTGTTATTGCAATTAACGCATACGCAATTGCCCCATAACTTTTCTGAAGTACAATTGTTACGAATAAGACTAATAAAAGAAGTCTATTATCAAAGCGCCAAGCCCGTATTTGTGCCTTATGTAAAGCAAAGAGACAGGCAAAACCTGCGGCTAAAAACGTTGCTACGACCAATCCATGCCCAAGGAATACAACCGCTCTAAAACCACCGTCTCGATACTGTTGTAAAAAAGAGTGTGGAAAATATCCATAGATGGTTGAATGTAACTGTGGACTCATTCTGATTTCATACAAAACTGGTATCGAATATAAGACCGCTGCAATTGCCACGAGTCTGAGCAACAAAACTTGTCTATCATAAGTATTAAAATATGCCACCCCCAATAAAAACGGGAAAAAATTCAAGAACTCGATTCCAGACTGCGATAGTCCATCATAAAGACTCAAGCCCTGTATAAAGAGATAGCGTTCCTGATTCGTAATGCTGGTCAGAAAAGGCGACACAATCAAGGCCATTAAGACAAATTTGTGCCAGCCTTTTAGCTCCTTGTAACCTGTAGGTTGGTTTGTAATTATCAGATATATCAACAAAACCAATGAGGTAAGGGTATATTTATTGAGTGGCGGAATTACAGGAAAATCAACTTCAAACCCGGCTGGCAGCAGCAAATACGCAATCAAAAGAGACAGTAGAATACCCTTCGCCGTACCGAAACGTTTGAGTAAAAAAAACATGACCAGTGGCCAGGTAAGCAGTGAGCTATAAGCAATTACATTTGGCAAAATAGAATTCTTTTTTTGCTATTATTTCAAACCGTGCTGAAGTGTAAGGTTCAAGCCCCGCTCAATCGGTGTTTGTGGAACCCAGCCGAGTGATTTTTTAGCTAACTGGTTATCCAGAATCACTTCCGGTATATCAAAGCTTCGTTTTGATTGATAAACAACTTCAACCTCTTCGCCTTTGTACTTTTCAATCATATTGATGATTTGATTAAGTGAATAACCGACACCGCTGGAAATATTGAGAGGACCTCTTTGCTGGCCTTTCATGGTAGCAAGACATGCCGAAACAACGTCGTCTATGTATACGTAATCTCTGACAACACTTCCATCACCCCATACTGTGATGGGTTGCCCGTCATTGATTTTGTCAATGCAGGTTCCAATAAAACCCTGCACACCTTTGTGTGTTTGCCCAGGTCCATATGGGTTTGAAGGTCTTAGAATAGTAGCATCAAGCTGATAAAGTTCAGCATACATTAGAAGATACTTTTCGATGGCAAGCTTTACGATGCCATAACTACATGTCGGATTAGTAGAATGATTTTCGGTAATTGGCAAACTTTTAGGTGTGCCATAAACAGTACCACCAGAGGAAAGGTAAACAATACGCTTGACGTCAGCGTTACGCATTAATTCTAGAAGCTTTACCGTGTTGACCAGATTACTCTCAATGTCATGAACCGGATTTTTATTAGATGTTGCAGGTACTGATGTACTAATTAGATGAAAAACTATATCAACACCGCTCATAGCCTCTGTAAGGCTCATAACATCTACAAAATCCGCCTGGACAACGTCATTAATATCTGGAAATTGTTGTCTGACAGCTTCGATATTTCGATCGAAAACTCTAACCTGATGCCCTTGATTCAGTAAGCCACCAACAAGTGCACTGCCAATAAAACCACTACCCCCTAGCACAAGCACTTTCATTGTTTCTCACCTATCCTTGTCATTAATGCATCTGCTCGACGCATTCCAACATTATGCCACAAGAAATACTCCGATCGTTCATAAGCTGCCATTGATAATTCCCGCCGTTTTGAAGGCTGTTGAGCAAGTGATAAAAGTGTTGAAACCCAGCCTTCTTTATCATGTGGTTCTATAATATAACCTTCAATCCCATGCCTTATCACGCCATCCCCCCCCATAGGTGAGACGATGCAAGGTAACCCAGCACCAATTGCGAGGTAGGTCACCAGAGGGCTACCCTCCTCAAGACTCGGTAACATAAATACATCTGCTTTTTTGAAATATTGGTCTATATCAGTTGTGAAATTGATAAACTCAAACCGTGGATCATCGCGATAAGGTTTAACAATATGCTCAATTGCCGGGTCAATGCTGCCGATGATGACCAGATTACCGCTCAAATCAGCATCTCTCCAATATTGAAGTAAAAGATGGATACCTTTTCTTACAATACCGCTCCCGACAAAAAGCCCATTAAGCCCATCAGTTTGCAAATTATTTTTTTCTGGATAATGACGCTGATGCTCACCTAGACCATAAGATGTTTGAATTAACTTTTGAGGATCAACACCATTCTCAAGCATGGATCTGGTGACATTTGGGCTTGGACAGAAAATGTAATCTGATATCGATAATTTCTGATTTTCAACAACGATAGCAGATTCAGAGATACCTTCGAATGCACCAAGTCCCAAAGATTGATATTCACTTTCAAGGATTTGACGGGCGCTGGTTTGGTGTGTGTTTATCGCTTCATGAAGAATCAATTTATTTTTTTTCTTTGCTTTAACATATAGCTTATGGGGACATCCAGTCCAAAAATGGACAGCTTCATTATTTTTGAGATTGGCCATCAATTTACACGTTAACAGATTATGTAGTCGATTTTCTGACAGCAGTTTCCGCGAAAATGTATATACTAAGTGGTTAGTAAAAAGAGGTATTCTAAGGGTGTTGTCATAGCCCATATCGTTAAAATAAGACAAGATACTGCATTTAGTCTTTGGGTTATTCATTGCAATAGCAATTGAATCAGAAGCATAGCCGATTCCATAAGGTGTAATATGCCTTGCATCACACGCTAATAATCGAAAAGTCAATTTTTCATCCATTCTAAATTTACATTTAAGTTAGGCTGTATCGCTTGAAATCAATATGACAGACACATCATCTAAAGGCATAAAAAATCGCGCTATTCGTTCATCTGTTTGGGTTCTCGCAGGTCAACTCGGTAATCAGTTTATCAGACTAGCTTCAAATTTGATCATGACACGGCTCCTAGTGCCTGAAATGTTCGGTCTCATGTCCATTGTATTTGTTTTTTTAACAGGTGTATCAATGCTGTCAGACGTAGGACTCCGGGCAAATATTATTCAGAGCAAACGTGGAGATTCACCTCTTTTTCTGAGCACCGCATGGTCTGTACAGGTTGTGCGTGGTTTTCTGATATTCATCGTTCTGTTGATTGTTGCGATTAGTCTTAGCCTAATGGTTAGCTCAGGAGCCATTTCACCTGATTCAACCTATGCTTCCCCAGAGTTACCCTTTTTAATCGCAGTTACTGCTTCAACGGCAATAATAAGCGGGTTTAACTCTATCAACTTGCAGTTGATGAACAGAAACCTTCAAATGGGTAAGGTCACGCTTATTGAATTGCTCAGCCAAACTATCGGTATCATCCTGATGATTAGTATCGCTATATTTTGGCGTGAAGTATGGGTATTAGTAATTGCCGCCATAGCAAGCGCTTTGGTCAAACTGATTCTCTCACATAAATTGATTACCGGTGTTAAAACTAAATTTATGTTTGATCGTGATTCCTGGCATGAAATATTTAACTTTGGTAAATGGATATTCATAGGTTCCATATTAGGCTTCTTACTCGGGAACGGAGATAGAATTCTACTGGCAGGTTATCTGACGCCTGAAAAGCTGGGGGTTTACAGCATAGCCTTCTTACTTGCTGGAGCCTGCAGAGAGCTTTTCAAAAAACTCATTGTGACCGTATTTTACCCGGCGATTAGTGAAGTCACTCGAAGTGATCCTGAACATGCGAAAAGAATCTATTACAAAGTCAGACTCAGAGTTGATGCGATCACATTATCAGTTGCTGGATTTTTAATGGCCGCAGGTAGCGATGTCGTATCGTTATTATACGATAATAGATATATTGAAGCAGGCTGGATGTTGGAGCTATTGTCCTTATCACTTGTTTTTGTTGGTTTTAGTATGGCTGGTATGTTTTTAATGGCTAGGGGCAATTCCAAAAGCTATTCCGTAATGATATTTGTTTCTGTGCTATTTTTATTCACCTTCGTACCTTTAGCTTATCATCATTTCGGACTATATGGTGCCATCTTGGTCATTGCTCTGAATCAAGTTGTGGATATACCAACCACCTTTTATTATTTAAAAAAATCAAACCTTTTGATTCTACGTAAAGAGTTCATAATGGTTCCACTATTTTTTATAAGCTTTTTTCTCACTAAAACCATCCTTGACATTACAGGTTTAAGCACATAAGCATGCAAAAAAAACTATCGGTAGTGATGCCAGTTTACAATGGTGAAAAATATCTTCGGGAATCGGTTGAGTCAGTCCTGAATCAAAGTTATGGTGACTTTGAATTTATTATTATTAATGATGGTTCGACTGATGGTTCAAGTCGAATTCTTAGTGAATATCAAAAAGCTGATCCACGAATTAGACTTATTGAAAGAGAAAACAAAGGTCTGATTTGCTCATTAAACGAGGGCATCAGTAAGTCCACCACAGAGCTCATTGCTAGGATGGATCAAGATGATATTTGTCATAAGGATAGATTCAAATTACAAATTGACTATATGGCTCAAAACCCTGAAATAGTTGCACTAGGCACCTTAGTTGAGCTTATAGATGCTGACGGTGATGTTATCTCTGGGTTTACAACAAAATCAAAACACGAGGAAATCGATCACCAACATATTCATGGAGCTGGTGGTGCGATTATTCATCCAAGCGTAATAATGCGTAAAAAGGCTTTAGAAGGAGTCAGAGGGTATGATATGAATTGCCCAAATGCAGAAGATATTGATTTATGGCTAAAGTTAGCTGAGGTAGGGAAGTTGGCTAATCTGAGTAAAATCCTTCTCAAATATAGACAGCATGTTGAAAGCATTGGCTATAAACAACGTAGCAGTCAAATTAATAGTACCATTAATGCAGTTGCTGCTGCCTGCCAAAGAAGAGGTAGTAAATTTGATATTAACGAATTGAATGTAAGAACAGCCCAAGCAAGTAAGTTTGATATCCATCTAAAGTGGGCTTGGTGGGCATATAAGAGTAATCAGAACCAAACAGGTAGGAAACATGCTCTCATGGCGTTAAAATTTAAACCATGGAGTCTAGAGGTTTTAAAAGTTTTATATTTGCTTTCCACTTCAAACTGACTGAGTTGAGAGAATCAAAGTCAGCCCGCGTTCCTCTAAATTAGCCAACTAGCATACCATCACCTATAACTGTCTTGCTTATTATATGCGTTCTTTAAGGGGATAATTTATGCTACCTCAAGATAACCGTCTTCACTTTCTTTAACAAAATCGAAAGCATTTTGTAATATTTACCTGCAGCAAAATTAAGTCGAATTGACTCTGAATTTGTCCATGGATATTTATCGGAAATTATCTTTCTAAGAAGTGAGAGATCTATTTCCTCGTTTATTTTCATATTCCTTACAATCTCATGGAAGTATGTATCATTACGGGTTTCAAAACGCACAGTACTGTAATGATATACCTTCGGATTTTTAGCTCCTACACCTGTTTGTAAGCCTATCATCATATTCCATTCGGGCTCCAAAACCTCAAGCTTTATCGAATTTTTCCGAATTGCTTCATGTAGGGGCGGCTGGTCTTTATGTAAACCCAGTTTTTGATTTTCATGCCATAGCTCGTGCCATGACGAGAAAAGTTTTCTAACACTAGAGTTATCCTTGGTTAGCATCACGCCACTGTTAAAGAACTCAGCTGGTAAGGGCCAGTTATTTTTATCATACGAAATTCGCTCAAAATCATGCAGAATAAATTTTTTAGGGCTGACGTTATAATCATACGCCATTGCTATATCGGCTTGCTTTTTGAAAATATCACTAAGTTCACTCACAGGCACAGCGTCAATATCTACATATAAAAAATCATCCTTTACTAACTCTCTAAGTTTTGTTTTTATGTAACGGCTTTTAAAAGCGTTATTATCAGCATTAATATCAACAACTTTGTAATAATCCACCATGTTAATAATTGAAGATCTATAACCGCTAAGTCCTTCATAAGTCTGCCTGTCCATAACAATTTCTATGTTACACAAGGGTGAATATTGCCTTGCACAATAAACAGAAAGTATCGCCATTTCAGTGAAATGATCTGTTGGGTCACTTACCAAGACGTATACTATTTTTGGTTTCTTCATTCTTGAACTATCTCCATTACAATCTAAAACTTAAGCGATTGATTCTATTTATAGAAATCAATATAACATGGAGTAGTGACAAAACAAGTATCGATGATCTCAAACATGAGTTATTACAGTTAAAACGCCTAAAACATACAAAATTAAAAGTAAAATGGAACTCTTTATTACAATAGACAATCCACCACAGACCGATATCATTTAATTGATCGGTAAAACATCAAATTAGTAACATAAAAAAACCGATTACGAGTTGCAATCGGTTTTAAAAAAATAGTGGTTAATTAGGATTGAAAAAGTTTTCACATCATCATGCAACGTCCACGCGCAAACACTCGACATTGACTTTCTTCAACGGGGATGTCGTTCTCAATTACATTAGCAACCTCATCCACTGTAACTGAACGAACGTAGTTCGAGCTTATTGACTCAGTAACACGAGTTCTAGTGACAGGCTCAGATACCGATGGTTCTGAAAGTTCTGGACTGATTGATTGATCAATCATCGATGCAGAATCCTGAACTGATGCAGATAACATTGTGCTTCTGGTAGTTGAATCACTCAAGCCATCATCCAACGGTGCATCACCTGTTTCAGTGCTGGATGAGCCTGAAATAGAGGTGGAAGTACCCTCATTTCCAGAAATAGCAGTTTCTTCGGTCATTGCATCCTGTACTATGCCACGATCTGCTGATGTAATGTTCAAAGAAGAATCGCCACCATTTTCAGTAGTGTTGTCAGAAGCTACTAAACCCGATCCACGTTGGTACACTGGTTGTGAATCATTTTCTGTTTGTTCAGTTACTGGCTCTGTTGGATCAACTGACAGCTCCGGTTCTGTATTTTCCGCCACTGGCACTTCATCAATTGGAGCAGAGTCATCTATGATGCTGACCGAGGTGTGTGAATTACAGATATTATTACTAATATCAGTATCTAAATTCGCATTTGATACATTAATACATTTAGATCTTGAATCTGTAGATGAGAGACTGATTTCATTATTGATGGCTTCAAACCGATTTTCCCCTCCAAGTGAAATGCCATATGCCAAATCATGGTTTGCAACAATTTTATTATTACGAATCGTAACATTTTCGGATTTTTGTGAATCTTCATGTTTATTTGGAACTGCAATTACGTAACGTAATACTTCACCCTCGTCAACTATTAGGTTATCTGCAATCAGTACATCTTTACAAGAAGCACAACCAATACCCAAATTACCCACATTGAATATTTTATTATTGGTGATTCGCAAGCCAACAAATGATTCATCTAACTGATTGCCAGGATCAACGGAAATTCCCCAACAGTTATCACCCGTTTTTCCAACCTCTTCACGAACAACATTACTATCTATTGTCAGATTTTTAATGATACCGTGAACCACAAATGAAGTTCCTTGACAACGACCATCAACTCTACCGGAATTAAGTAAAGTATTGTTAGTAAAACGAATATTGTTATTGTAGAAATTCTGTGATTTTACAGGACTGTCGATGTATACATTATGACCACGAAGAGCCATTCCAAACCCGTTCCCTTCAAAATGGTTGTTGTCAATAACGCAATCATTACAACCACCCAACCAACCTTGCATTTTGTTATTCAACAATTTGGAATTTTTGAGAATAATGCGATCATTTGCTTGATTTGAACCAGAGTTAGGTGTGTTGGCTCCAGCAGAATATACAGCTACGGTAAAACCTTCAATATGCAGATTTTCCATAAGCACATCATTTACGTCATTAAATAACATGATGCCAGCAGGAGCCTTTTGTTTGCTAATTAGCGTCATGTTTTTTATATGATAACCACCATCAGCTGATGAGTTACCTGGATTTTGGAAATTAAATACTGTAATGCCATCCGACACTATCATTGGTGCTGGTTTGGCATCATCACCATAGTCAGTAATAGTACAGTTTTTCTCTGAGCTACAATTTGAATTGGCCAGTTTTTTAAGTTTTGTGGCTGGAAAAACACCACCACGACAGAAAAGAATACTATCTCCTGCAGCCATCTTATTGAATGTATCCATTGCTTTTTCGTATGAGCGGAATGGTGCAGTTTCGGTACGGCCGTTGTTATTGTCGTCGCCGTTGTCACATACATAATAGTTTTGTGCAGATGCTGCTGAAGCTGAAACAGCTAAAAGTAAACCTGAAAATAGAATTGAAGTAAGTTTCATGATCATCGCCCCCCCTGTGAATTAGATGATACGTGTTAGATGATATGTTCATATTACATAAATAAAAGTGACTCGATTCACACATTCTCATTTGGCTGATTTTATTAACCAGAACTTGTGAATTCGTGAGCAAAAAATCTTGCTTGGCTAATCAGCAAAAAAAAACCCGACCTTTCAGTCGGGCTAAAACCCTCTGGGGGGCAGAGGATTTTAAAATCATTTTTTGTTCATCTGCTGACATCATCTCCTTTGTAGTGGAGAAGATTTGATATTAATAATTTAGCGCATGCTTAATCGTGATGCTTATCACAATATGGAATAATTTCGATTATCAGTGAGAAAATCCCGGCTATAAATCAGGCTATCTGTATATTATGCTGCTCCAACAACCAGTTTTTAACGCGTTTTACATCCGGATTCTCGGAAGCCTTGGCCTCCACAATTCGAGAGGACTTTTTGTCCCGCATCATCTCCTGTATTAAGGCAACATCAATTTCTGTCTTATCATCAGCAAAGGCATAAACCAAAGCAAAATCACAGAGGTTATTAATTCGTCTGGGGATTCCTTCGCTATAACAATAAATTACGGCACAGGCTTCATTACTGAAAATTTTGTGTTTAGCTCCAGCGACTTCCAGGCGGTATTCAATGTAATTCTGTGTTTCTGGATAGCTAAGCGCTTTAAGATGGAACTCTACCCCAATGCGTTGAGCAAATTGCACTAGTTCTGGGCGATTTAGTTTTTCGATTAATTCAGGTTGCCCCGTCAATACAAGCTGCAGGAAGATATCAGAGTCGATATTTACATTGGATAACAGCCGTAATTCTTCAAGAGCCTGAACCGAGAGGTTTTGGGCCTCATCGACAATTAATACGACTCTTCGACCCTGAGCATGTTGCTCAACAACAAAGTTAATATAATCGCGATAACGACCAGCGTTATCTGTCGCACTGGACTCTATTTCAAGCGAGTCCAAGACCCATACCATCAGCTCACCAAATGATTCATGCGTGTTATTGATCAGACCGATAACACAATCATCTTCAATCTTTCCAAGCAGAGCCCGTATAAGCGTCGTCTTACCCGCCCCGATTTCTCCTGTCACCACCGTGAATCCCGCATGGCTCATCAGGCCATATTCCAACATGGTGAGCGCTTTTTTATGGTTGGGGCTCATATAGAGGAACTGTGGATCGGGGACCAGATTAAAGGGCTTGTGCGTGAGACCAAAATGTTCTGTATACATAGATTAATAATTTTGATGTTCGGGAGGACTGGCAGACTTGTTCACCACTGTACCAAGCAAGTGTGATCCCTCAAGCATCTGTAAAGATTTAGTGATATTTGATTCAGTATTCTTACCATCTTCGAGCACAAGCAAGGTACTGTCAAAATAGCTTGCTGCAAGCGACACATCATCAGTTTGCAAAACAGGCGGCACATCAAAAATAATGACCCGGGAATCATATTGAGATTTAATGTCAGCTACCAGACTCGCCATTTTGGGGCTGGATAGCAGTTCAGCAGAATCTTCTGCTCTTCCGACCCCCGGTAATATCACCAATCGTTTGATACCTGGGTTTATCAAGACCTCAGAAAGTTGTAAATCACCCGACAGATAATCTTTGAGTCCCACCTGTGCATTGAGACCAAAATAATTACTGATACTCGGATTACGCAAATCCATATCGACCAGCAATACCGTTTGATTGAGCTCCATGGCAATTGCCATGGCAAGATTGGCGGCCACAACTGATTTACCTTCCCCGGCTGTTGGAGAGGTAACTGCCAGCGTTTGCCAGCGATTGCTACGCATTTTTTTCAGTACTTGGGTCCGCAACATTCTGAACACGGCTGATTGTGGATTATTGTAGAAACCTGCAATGATCCGCTTACGTTCAAGCTGATGATTCGGAACGTTGACCACTTTGGTCTGGGAATACGATATCGATTCAATTGGCGCGGCCAATGGGTCTTCGGCTTGCGAAACACTACTCTCAGATTTAGTGGGTTCTACGGTGACTGGCTCTGGTTTCTGAGCGTGTCGCTGCTTGGCTTTTTCAAGCGCTTTCTGAATTCTGTCCATAATTAAACTACCGTATTAATTGTTGATACTGTTGTTACAGCAAGCTCAGCTTATTCAGTACTTTGAACCAAAGCACTTCCAGATTCATCACAAAGAAATGAAACAATGCGATTGCACATAGGCCGAAGATAATTCCTAAAACGATCAGACTATAGATGATTCGTCTTTTACGGCGTTTTTGTTGATCGGTTTGAATAATTGGTATAACAACAATAGGAGGCTTTCCAACGATTCTTGAAATCTGTGTATAGCCACGCACTCCACCAAATAACATTTCAACCAGAATGGCGAGACCGATTCCTGCACCAACCGAGCCTACAAAGCCCATGGCGATAAGTTTCTTACGATTTGGTTTCTCAGCTTCATTTGAAACCTGAGGCGGTTCAATAAGGGTAAAATTTTCGCCCTTGTTTTCAGTTTCCAGGGTTTGTGCCAGTTCAGCTTCTAATTGTTTGGCTCTTAGCTCTTGATATTTAGCCAGTTTATTTTCACGGTCACGGGTCAGATCCTGATAAGCGCGTTGAACCTGATTGGTCTGATAAACACGGTTTTCGTATTCTGCCAGTTTCTCGCGTAATTCTGCCTGCCTCTCTCTCAAGCGGCCAATCTCACGCTCTGTCGCGTCAATTTTGGCACTTACTTCTATATATACCGGGTTTGTTGAACCATTTGCAGTTGTCGCTTCATCAGACATTTCTTCTGGCAAATCACTAAGGCGTTGTTCCAGACGATCTATTTCAGCTGCTGCAGCTTTAACATCTGGATGTTCTGCTGCATAACGTTGTTTGAGTGTTTGCAAATTACTTCTAGCCGAAGTTAATTGCATTTCAACCTCTTCTCGCGGAGATGCAGCGACACCAATTTCTGCTTCCAGTGCATCTATTTCACGCTTTACACGCTGTAAGTCTGGATGATTAGCAGAATACTTGCTTTGCATTGAACGGTATTCAGCACGTAATTGTTGCAAAGCTACCATGGAGGCTGATGGCTGACCGGCTGCGTTACTGGTCGGGCCGGTGAGCTGCTTAGGAATCATGGACAACTGTAATCCCATTGTGGTCATTTGGTCGCTTTGCACCATGATTTGGTTCTGTATTGAAGCAATCTCTTCCTGAATATTTTGAACCGTGTTCAAATTATATTCGAGCATGTCCGGAAGACTATCGCTGTATTGATCACGAAATTCTGCAATTTCTTTTTCAGTTTGCTGAATTTCTTTCTGCATTCTGTCACCTTCCAGTTTCAAAAACTGGGTGGTGTCCTGGGCCCGATCTGTTCTTGCTCTGGCATTTTCATTTAAGAACTCTGTAACCAGTTCATTTGCAACTTGTTGGGCTTTTCGAGGAGACTGATCCATGAACGAGACAGTAAATGCAATACTGGCTTTTTTAGCTCGACCACTGGCAGGGTCGGTGACATTTGCCTGAATAATATCTACGCTGACATTGCTCTTAAATAACTCCACAATCGGTGCTGTAATGGGTGAGCTTTTTCTTTGCTCCAGATAAAGATTATGTTTTTCAACAACCTCCATAATCCGGTTGGTTGTGAGCAGACGTTGTTTAATAACTTCAATACGTTGATCTGCATAACTTGTCACGGTGGTGCGAATCAAATCTTGTGGAATTTCCTGAGATTCGATCAAAATCAAACCTTGTGATTTAAAGCTCTCGGGAAGTGAGTATGTGAATACCACTGTACCTATCATCAGGATAAAAGCCGGGATTACAATCCAATATTTACGCCGCCACAGAATATCCAAGTAATCCCGTAGGCTTTTGACATCTTCTTCCATTATGTTCTCTTAAAGTTATCGCGAAAAACGCAAACCGTCCCAGTCGTAGTTTACCGTGAGGAAAACCATATTACTGTCGACTTTGTCATCATTGGTATCTAATCCACCAAAACTTGTGCCTTTTTGTTGGCGATACTGATAACCCATTTTTAGGGCAAGGTTTCTTTGCAATTGCCAGTTAAGTGCTGGCGAAAAGGTAAAATATTCTCTGTCGGTGTTTGTCAGATCGTCTGCAGACTGCGTTTCCTGATAGGAGGTGTTGAATGAAACCGACACTGTTTCCGCGATATTTCTGTTCCAGGAAAGTGAGACACGGTCAGTTTCATTGACCACCCCCTCGCCTGAAGGATTAAGAGAACGTGATAATGAAAATGATAATGTATTCAATTCACCAACATAATTTGCTGAAAAATCAAATAAAGAACCTGTGTTTCTGTCTGTTTGTTTGGGGCCACCGAGTAAAGATTGTGATTCACTTTCAGTTGTCCGATAGCCAACCTGACCAGAAAATGACCATTGTTCATTCATCATATAGGTACTGGTGACACTTAAATTGTAACTGTCGTATTCTGATTCGCTAAATTCAGACTCCGATTCATACTGTGCATATGTCAACGCCAATCCACCGGTCAAACGTTCCGTCAAGTTTCGACGCCACCCTCCGGTTAAAGACGTGGTTTCAGTATCACTGAAGCGACTTGTATCGTAAGCACTTTCGTTATAGTTAACGCTGGTATAAAGGAAATCACGTTCCGTGAATTGATATTGATAGCTTGGTGCCAGTGATTTTGTGGTTACCGTTGCATTAGAAGAAAAATCCCCGGTATCTTCATCTGCAATTGAACGCTGTGCTCTTTCAGAATAACCAGCTCTCAGTCCGTAAGCGCTACGTTCCGTATTGTAACTACCCGCTATGTTTGCGAAGGGATCCTGCCTATCCAGATCGGATAAGCTTGTGTATCGTTCCACACGATAACCTGCATTCATACTAATGGATGCATTTTCAACCGCTCGAGACAATAATAATGTGGGGGTTATTTTGGTAACAAAGCTACCTTCTTCATCATCCCGCAACTCAACGTTATCATCATAATTGAATGTCGGAGAAAAGTCGGCCCCGATAATATATTCGGCGGATCTGGCGATATTCGATTGGAACAAGCTTGCAACCAAAACCGACATAATAATTTTTATTTTCATGCTGACTCCGTCATGAGGCCTGTCATTATTATCCCCGTTCAAGGAATAATAATGACATCACCGCTTTGTAACAGCACATTAGATTCGAGCGATTTACCTTGTTTGATATTAGCGTAAAGCACTGGGATGATTTGTTGTTTCATTCCATCTCTGCGGAGAATGATAATGTCATTTTCTTTTGCATAAGTTGTCAGCCCCCCTGCTAGGCTCAAAGCCTGCATTGCATCAAGTGGCTGACTCATTCCAAATGATCCAGGACGTAATACTTTACCCAGGATATGTACCGTATTTCCTGAAACCTGATTGACGGTAACGTTAACTACGGGGTCTGAAATATATTCTGATAATTTTTCTTTAAGTTCTGTTTCAACCTGAAGAACTGTTTTATCCTTAGCATTCAGTTGACCTGCCAAGGGAAAAGAAATGGTGCCATCGGGAAGAACAACGACTTCTTTCTGCAATGCATCTTCATTCCAAACAGAAATACTTAAGATATCTCCTGCATTAAGTGTATAGGGCTCGGAAGCATGAACAAATGATCCCATCATTAGTGTTACCATTAGCAACACCATATTTGCCAACTTATTCATTATTCTTCTCCATGTTTATAAATTACATTCGTTTCGGATGATAACACGTTATTTAAGCATAAAAAAAGCGAGTATTTCTGCTCCCTTATTCTAAATTAGTATTATTGCTAAATTAATCATTTTTATGCATTTGATTTAGCACATTGACGCAGTCCCAAGAGGCCTAATTACGCAGGCGCAAAAAAGTAAAAATGTCACTGAAAAAGGGGCAGCAGAGACAAAAACATCTTATTTGAGTTCATTAGAAGAGGCATTAGAAGAGGCATTAGAAAAGTCTAAACCAGAAGTCACCCCAGACATTATCATGGCTGCAATGAGAAATCTGATGTGATACTAAATTGTTCATAATATTGGACAAGACCAAGGGCTTGTTTATCTTGCATAACTTCCTTGTTGAACAAAATGAGCATCCAGCAGTAGAGCAGCTTAAAGATTAACATGTCCTAAAACTTTTGATTTTTCCAACTTAATATACTGTTTCGTTATAAGTTTTTTGTTTAACTGTTCAAAAAGAAAAGGGAGCGAAGCTCCCTTTTCTTACAAACTAACAATATTGTTAACTCATTTGCTGTTATGCAGCAGTTGCTTTCAGTGCTTTACGGCGTAAACCGAAGAAGCCCATCAGAGCGGGTGCAAACAACCATAACGCAGCTGGTACAGGTACTGCAGAGATCGACAGGTCATATTTCAATACGTCTGAAGTGGCATTAAAAATATCCACGCCAAAGAAAGTTCCCGCAGTCAAAATAGCCGTAAAGACAAAATCACCTGTGATATTAAAGATTGTTGGCAAACCGACATAACTACCACCAGAGCCAGTAATCTCTCCAAACGCCAGTTGAGCATTACTCAAACTGCTAGTAGGATTGAATGACCATTCAACCTTCACTGGCGTATCAACATCCGTTTGAACATCAAACAAAGATTCCCAAAGTCCTGTATTTTCTACAGTACCGCCAGCTAGAACAGTACTGTTATTATTCAGGTCAACACTTTGAGTAGCGCCAGAAGAACTTACGGTTGATAATGTCAGTGTAGCGGCGTTAGCACCAACTGAGAACAATAAAGCTATACAAAATAGCATCGCATTTTTCATAATAATTTCCTTTAATTGAAAAATTAAGCAATGCAACCCGGCCATCTTCAAATAAAGCCCGAAGATCCGTGGCTTTCCGACCTCACCTCGCGGTAAGTTTGGCTATAAAATCAGGAGCAAACATTGTCCCTGAACCATTTATCTCCCAGAAATTTCTCTCGGGGATAGTTGAACATTACTCGCTAGTTAGTACGATTGGAATTGTACTATGGTACTAAATCGTAACTTTTATTAAAAAAAGAGCCCTATTTAGTGAGCTCTGTGATAAGAGAATGATTTTAGTAATTAAATTTATCTCTTAATGATTTAACACGATGCTCAGACATCTCAAATTATCATGATAAGAATTAATTCAAAAAAGGGAGCCGAAGCCCCCTTAAAACTAACAATATTGTTAACTCTTATAGTGTTATGCAACTGTCATTTTCCGAGCTTGTCGGCGTAAACCGAAGAGGCCCATCAAAGCAGGTGCAAATAACCATAACGCAGCCGGTACGGGTACTGCAGAAATTGACAAGTCGTATTTTAGAACATCTGAAGTTGCATTAAAAATGTCAACACCAAAAAATGAACCGGCAGTTAATATCGCCGTAAAAACAAAGTCACCGGTGATATTGTAGTTAGTTGGTCCACCAACAACATAGCCCCCACCAGGACTAGTAAGAAGACCAAAGGCCAATTGTGCACTACTCAAACTGCTTGTTGGATTAAATGACCATTCAACTTTCACTGGTGTATCCACATCTGTTGTAACTTCAAATAATGATGTCCAAACCCCTGAAGAGGAAACAGTACCCCCAGCTAATACCGTACTGTTATTGTTAAGATCAATACTTTGGGTCGCTCCTCCCAAAGAAACAACGGTTGATAAATTCAGTGTAGCGGCGTTAGCACCAACTGAGAATAATAAAGCTATACAAAATAGCATCGCATTTTTCATAATAAATTTCCTTTAATTGAAAATTAAGCAATGCAACCCGGCCATCTTCAAATCAAACCCAGAAGATCCGTGGCTTTCCGACCTTACTTCACAGTAAGTTTGGCAACATCATCAGGAACAAAACTCCACTTCCGAAACTTTTATCTCCCAGAAACATCTCTCAGTGATGATTAAACATTACTAGCCCACTAGTAATGTTGAGAAATTGTACTCCGCAACTAGTTGCAAAATTATTTCAAAAGATTTTGTTTATCCAAAGAGGCGATCTCTAATATTACTTTTGCTTAGATGGCTTTGGCCTCGCGCCGTAACGAGATTCAATGGCAAAACGCTACAAAAAAAGGGAGCCGAAGCTCCCTTTTCTTAAAACTAACAATATTGTTAACTTAATTAGATGCTATGCAGTCGCTGTTTTCAGAGCTTGACGGCGTAAACCGAAAAAGCCCATCAAAGCTGGTGCAAACAACCATAATGCAGCTGGTACTGGCACTGCAGAGATTGACAGGTCATATTTCAAAATACCTGATGTGGCATTAAAAATATCTACAGCAAAAAATGAACCTGCAGTCAAAATAGCAGTAAAGATAAAGTCACCAGTGATATTAAAGATTGTTGGCAAACCAACATAACTACCACCAGGGCCAGAAATCAAACCAAAAGCCAATTGAGCTGAGTCCAAACTCGTTGAAGGATTAAATGACCACTCAACTCTTACAGGAGTATCAACATCCGTTGTCACATCAAACAATGATTCCCAAGAACCTGTATTAGCAACAGTACCGCCAGCAAGCACAGTGCTGTTGTTATTTAAACTGATTTCCTGAGTCGCACCTGAAGATCCGACAGTTGATAAACTCAATGTAGCCGCATTAGCACTAACCGAGAACAATAAAGCTATACAAAATAGCATCGCATTTTTCATAGTAATTTCCTTTAATTGAAAAATTAAGCAATGCAACCCAGCCATCTTCAAATCACACCTGAAGACCCGTGGCTTTCCGACCTTGCCTCACGACAAGTTTGGCGATTTAAAATAGGAACAAACTTTGTTCCTAACAAAAAAGTCCCTTAGAAACATCTCTCAAGCGACGGTTAAACAATACTGTTACTTTGTTACTAATAATGAGTCATGGAACACAAAATCTCGCTGGCTTAATTAAAACCTTTAATCAGGTGTGAATTGCTTCACAGTGTTAATGGTGAGACAGCGATGTCATACCAAAACCAGAACTCTGTGTATTAATATACATCCTTTCCCACAAAACCTCTAGTGATCGTTAATAAAATAATTTTCAGATCGAGAAGCAGTGTCCAAGTCTGTATATATTGAAGGTCGTACTTTATACGCCCTTCCATTTTATCAAGCGTATCGGTTTCTCCACGAAAGCCATTAATCTGAGCTAGCCCTGTAATCCCCGGCTTTACTTTATGACGTAGCATGTAGCCCTGAATTTTTGCTCGGTATTCTTCATTATGCGCCACAGCATGTGGTCGCGGTCCAACAATAGACATTGACCCACCTAGCGAATTAAAGAACTGTGGTAATTCATCAAGAGAGGTTCTGCGTAAAATTTTGCCAAAGTTTGTAACGCGTTGATCATTCTTTTTTGCTTGAACAACTTTATCACCATCTTCAGCAACGGTCATGGTACGAAACTTCCAGACTTTTATTTTTCCACCATCCATTCCATAGCGTGTCTGCTTGAAAAAAACCGGGCCCTTCGATGTGGCTTTTATGCCGATAGCAATAAACAACATAGGAATAGCGATAATACAAAGTATTAAAAAGCTTAAGACAACATCCTCAATGCGTTTGATTGCACTATCAATGCCGGCAAAAGGAGTTTCATAAATACTGATGGCTGTTATTCCCTGATAATCGACCCATCTGGAATTCAACAGATTAAAGGTAAACAGATCGGGAACCAGATAAACCGAAGCCGTTGTATCCGCCAGTTTTTCAGTCATTAAGCGAATACGTGCTTCAGCCGCCAACGATAAGGTGATAAACACAATATCTATTTTCCCAGATCGGCAGTCAGCGATAAGCTCTTCAATACTGCCAATAACTGTAGCCTGCTGCTCTTCTAGTCTGCGGTTTGGCGCTGGTTTGCGATCATCATAAAAACCACTGAACCGGTATCCTGTCCATTCCATTTCGTTAAACGATTTCTCAAGCCGATAACCTAATTCGGTTGCCCCAACGATTGCCACACGTCGGGTATTCAAGCCCTTAGAGCGCATTATCCCGAGCACCATGCGTACAATGGCATGCCAGGAGATCAATTCAATGGGTGTGGCGATAAACCAGATTAATATAAAAGGTGTGGCGTAAGTTTGTTCGTTAATGACAATAAGTTCAATTGCCACTAGAACGAGAATGCTTGTCCCCCAGGAAAATAATACTGCGGTGACTTCTTCACGCAGGTAAGTGCCTCGCCAGGAGCGATAAGCATCCTGAGACTCGGCAAAAAAGTGAAATAGAATAATTGAAAATAATAAAGACCAGACATGTTTTGGTTGCCACTCTATTGCAAACAAATCCATTAAAGCCAGAAATGTCACTAATATAATGGCGCTATCAATTAGCCGCGAAATGGCATTTATTTTTGAGTCGTAGTGTCTGATTTTTCCTTGCGCCATAATCTCCCTAGGCCACCTCTTGTTGTGTTATTGTCGGTTATAACTGTCTTGAAGCCGGATAATGTCATCTTCTTCCAGGTAGGCGCCGGATTGTACTTCAATAATTTCCAATGGAACTCTTCCGGGATTACGCAAACGATGAACACTGCCCAGCGGAATAAATGTTGACTCATTTTCGCCTAATAACATAACTTCATCATCACGCGTCACTTCAGCGGTTCCACTAACCACTACCCAGTGCTCAGCACGATGGTAGTGCATCTGCAAGGATAAAGATGCGCCAGGGTTCACCATAATCCGTTTAACCTGAAACCGATCCCCCATATCTACCGAATCATAATTACCCCAAGGGCGGTAACACTTGCGATGCGTATCAACTTCTTTACGGTTCAGCTTGGTCAGTTCTTCAACAATCGTTTTGACTTTTTGAGCCTGATCTTTATGTGCCACCATCACAGCATCATGGGTTTCGACAACAATTACATCGTCCAAACCTAAAACGGTCACCAGACGATTTTCACTATGAATATAGGCGTTATGTACATTTTCAACCATAACATCGCCAATCAATACATTGTTATTCGCATCTTGTGCAAAAGCCTCCCATAGAGATGACCATGAACCGACATCACTCCAGCCAGCATCAAGCGGGACAACCATCGCCTTATCGGTCTTTTCCATGACGGCATAATCAATTGAGTCACTCGGGCTTTGTGCAAAAAGTTCGGAATCAACGCGGACAAAATCAAGATCGATCACTGCTTGTTCAAGCGATTGTTTACAAAAAGACAACATTTCTGGAGAAAAGCGAGAGAGTTCGTTTATATAGGTGGAAGCCTTGAATAAAAACATCCCACTGTTCCAGAAAAAATTTCCGGCAGTAACATAGGATTCTGCTGTCGACAAATTTGGTTTTTCGATAAAGCGTTTTACTGAACTTGGTTGAGACTTTTCTTCTGCTTCAATATAGCCATAGCCGGTGTGAGCAGATTGAGGCTGAATACCAAAAGTGACAAGCTTATCTTGCTCTGCCAGTTTTTGAGCTTCTTCGATTGACTTATGAAAAGCAGGTACATCCGGAATAATATGATCAGCAGCTAACACCAGAAGTACCGGATCTTCGCCCTTTTCCATCGCTTTTAAGGCGGCCAGTGCAATAGCTGGAGCGGTATTACGTGCACAGGGCTCCAGAATAATGCCACTCGCCTTCAGGCCGATTTCCTGTAACTGTTCGGCGACCATGAAGCGGTGCTCATTGTTGCAGACAATTAACGGAGCTTCCACAGAAGCCAACCCATTTAAGCGGGTAAGCGTGCTTTGAAACATCGATGTGTCACCAAACAATGTCAAGAACTGTTTAGGTTTATTCTTGCGGGATAAAGGCCATAAACGACTTCCGGAACCACCGGATAAAATTACTGGAATCATTTCAAGTCATCCTTATTAAAATTTTTCATTTTGATGCCAAGTCCAGGCCGTCGCGATAATTGATTCAATCTCCGTAAACTTAGGCTGCCACTCTAGAGTTTCTCGTGCCATTGTTGAATTTGCTACCAAAACTGATGGATCGCCAGCTCTTGGTGGTTCAATCGTATAAGCGATATTTTGCTGAACAACCTGTTTGGCGGCTTCAATCACCTCTAAAACACTGAAACCATTTCCATTGCCTAGGTTAAAAGCAAATGCACCATCATGCTGTTGTAAATATTCTCCAGCCAGGATATGAGCGGAAGCCAAATCATTTACATGAATATAATCCCGAATACAGGTACCGTCGGGTGTGGGATAGTTATCTCCAAACACTTTTAATGCTGACGCTTTGTCAGCAATGACAGATTTAAGAATATTAGGAATTAAATGTGTTTCAGGATCGTGACGTTCACCAATCTCACCCTCAGGATCTGCACCACAAGCGTTAAAATAGCGTAATGCCACTGACCTTATACCATAAGCATGGTGATAGTCCCCCAACACGTCCTCAATCATTTTCTTTGATTGTCCGTAAGGATTAATCGGCAATCGGGAATGCTGTTCATCTATTAACGTTTGTGCAGGCATGCCAAATACCGCAGCAGTTGAGGAGAAAACGAGTTTGTCATGTCCGGTTGCAACCATTGCGTCCAACAGGTTTAGCGTACCTGAGACATTGTTTCGATAATACAAAGCAGGGTTTTGAACCGACTCCCCGACCAATGATTTGGCACAAAAATGCATTATCAAATCGAATGGCCCTGCATGTTGCAATATGCTGATTAATTTTGCGGAATCAAGAATATCGGTTTCGACAAATTGGCTCCATTTTACGGCCTCTCGATGACCAGTACTGAGATTGTCGATTACAACACTTTGATGTCCGATTAATGTTAAAGCCTTACAGATGTGTGAACCAATATAACCAGCACCGCCAAGTACTAAAACTTTCATTTTTATCCCTTATTTCACACAACTCCATTGAAAACCTTCTGAGCTAAATTCGAGGCTTCTTAACCCGATTATAAATTGAATGAGTTCCCGGGCGAAATTAAATAGTCATGTTTAATGTTTATCATTTCGTCATCCAATGATGACTTAATCTAATTTGTTTGACTGCGGAGTTGTTGAACTTCACAGCCAATTACTTTAGCTTAACGGCATCTCTTTTTTCCACAACAGTTTGATAAGGATCTCGTCAATGGCTGTAAAAAGTCTTATAAGAAAATGTTTATTCCCTGCGGCAGGTTATGGCACACGATTTCTTCCTGCAACAAAAGCAATGCCCAAAGAAATGTTACCAATTGTCAGTAAACCTTTGATTCAATATGGTGTTGAAGAAGCGATGGAGGCGGGTATTTCACAAATTGGTTTTATTACCGGCCGCGGTAAACGGGCCATTGCCGATCATTTCGACACCAGTTTCGAACTGGAACATCAAATTAAAGGTACCTCAAAAGAAAAATTTCTCGACGATATTCGTTATCTGATGGATAACTGTGAATTTGTATTTATGCGCCAACGGGAAATGTTAGGTTTGGGTCATGCCATCCTGACAGGCGAGCCGATGATTGGCAATGAGCCTTTTGCGGTCATTCTGGCTGACGATTTATGCGCCAAACCGGATGAAGGCGGTGAACGTGCTCTGAGTCAATTGGTTGCATTATATGAACGTTATCAGTGCAGCATCGTCGCGATTGAGGAAGTCCCTGCTGATGAAACCCATAGTTATGGTGTCATTTCCGGTGATGAAATCGCTCCGGGTATTTATCAAATAAAAGACATGGTTGAAAAACCCAAACCTGAAGAAGCCCCCAGCAATCTGGCAATTATCGGACGCTATATTCTGACACCGGAGATTTTTGAATATCTGCGAAAAACCAAACCCGGCACCAATGGCGAGGTTCAAATAACCGATGCCCTGCGTTTGCTGGCAAAGGATCGACTGGTTTTAGCTGTTAAATTTAAAGGTCGTCGTTTTGATTGCGGCAGCGTCGAAGGTTTTGTTGAAGCGACAAACTATTATTACGAACATGAGCATTTGAATAAATTAGCGTAAGGTAGGGTCTGTTTATCTTTCAAAGCCACCACTGCTGGCGGCTATTTTTCCGTCCTACAAGGCGTTAATGATTTGATGTAGTTGTTCTACATAAGTCATTTCCAACACCGTAGGGCGGAAAAATAGTCCCAGCCCTTCGGGTTGGGGCTGAAAATGCACCACTCCGTGTTGCTCGTCGTTTATTTAGAATGACTAAACTGCTCTCCTCGCGCCTTGATTGGTGCATTTTCAGTCACAACAGAGGCGGAGATGAAGGATCAACAAGCCCTAGTAAATCACCATCATCACTGCTTATATAAAGTACTCCATTATCTACAAACGGTGATGCAAAGATGGCCCATCCTGAATCAAGACGCCATTTTTGCTCACCGTTATTTATATCAAGTGCATACAGGTAACCATCCATTGCACCGATATAGATTTGTTCACCGGCGATGGCTGGCGAAGAAAAGATCGTTGCCTGAGCATCAAATTGCCAGAATGGTTCACCACTTTCTTTATTCAAGGCGAACACCCGGCCATCGGTTGCAGCGAAAATGATTTGCTGATTTTTCAAAGCCGGTGAAGCAAACATCCTTGACCCCGATTCAAATAACCAGACAGGTTCACCTGTTTGTAGATCCACGGCAAATAATACGCCGGCATCATTACCGACATACAACATATCATCTTCTTGATCTACCACCGGAGAAGCATCGATAGCTGCGCCGGTGTCCATTGTCCATAACACCTCGCCATCAATTGTCACGGCGTATAACAAACCATCGTCACTGCCAAAATAAAGCTTGTCATCGGCAAAAGCGGCTGACGAATCAACCTGACCTCCCGTTTTAATTTGCCATTTAAGGTCACCACTATGTCTGTCAAGAGCATAAAAGGAATGATCAAGGCTGCCAACAAAAACTCTGTCTTTGGCAACCAATGGTGAAGCAAATACTTTATCTTGTGTCTCAAAAGACCATAAAAAGCTGCCGGTGAATTTATTGAGAGCATAAATATTTTTATCATCACTACCGAAGAAGATTTGCTCTTCAGCGACCGCTGGGGTCGAAAAAATTCCTGCCTGGGTAACAAACCGCCATTGCTCTTCACCAGTCATTTTATTTAATGCCAGCATCAGACCATCAAACCGACCGGAAAAAAGTAAATTTCCACTACTGACAGGAGAAGATGAAGCACCAACGTCTGCATGATAACGCCAAATAATTTCAGGCTTTTTTTGGGGTCCTTTGACTTGAAAATCTCCACTACGTTGTTCGTCAGCTCTGAACATAGCAGATGATTCGGTTTCCGTGTTTTCAGAACAACCGTTTATCAAAGGCAGGACTGAAAAAGCCATGATCATGAGTAAAATTTTAGTGAAGATAAATCGGTTCATTTTAAATTTTGTACTTTAATAAAAGTGGGATTAGGGTTTGTTTATCTTTGATAGCCTTGATTTCTGGAGAAAAAATTAATCTGGGATTCAAATAATATTCTTAGCGAATCTCTACATATATCCCACCCAATGGATCTTATGCCAAAAAAATTTGTCTCTTTGAATAGCGTGTATACAAAGACAATGTCATGAAACGTTGTTTATCGAAGCATTTTTAATTAACGATACAAACCTTTACTGTTTTATTCAGATAAATATCCTGATCCAGCTGGATAGCCTGTTTGATCCTTCACCTGCAAAATCCGTTGTATTATCTCATCTTTACTTGCCGTAAAAATATAGGGTGACAAGTCACGAAGCCGTCCCTGTATATAAGGTGAAACATCTTCTCCTTGCAAAAATAATTCTGTACGAGCTTCACAAATCTGCATGATGCCATTACGAAAGCCAAGGATATTGTCAGCCAGTTGCCTGTCTTCACCTAAAGTCCATCCACGACTTTGCCATTCCTGGTAACAATCCATCATCAAATTCTGAGAACGTTGCATATCTGCCGCGATTAAAGGTATTGGAACCAAAAACAATAAAGAGATACCAAAGTTAGTCACACTCTCTCCTGCTTTGATTCGTTAGTAATATTTATATTGACCCATACAAAACCAGGAAAAATTCCTTCAATCGCTGTTTGCATACGCTACCTAATGCTATTGGTCTCAGACTAACAGAAAGTATACCCTGTACTTTCAATATCAATCACCAGTCCAAAGCATGACGTATTACCGATCTTAAATCTGGCGAAGACTAATGACTGGCATGATTTGATCAACGGTAATATTATCGACTCTTGGCAAAGTGGCATTCAGCTTTCTCCCTATCAATGCATATGACTAAGTAACCGCTAATTTCTCTATTTTAGTTAAGGATTAATTCATGACCGAACACGTTTCTATCCGTAAATGTCTATTTCCCGTAGCCGGATATGGCACACGTTTTTTGCCCGCGATCAAGGCAATGCCAAAAGAAATGTTGCCTATCGTTGATAAACCGCTGATCCAATATGGTGTCGAAGAAGCGATGGAGGCTGGCCTGCGCAGTATGGGTTTTATTACCGGACGAGGTAAAAGAGCCATTGCCGATCACTTTGATACCAGCTTTGAACTGGAGCATCAAATCCAGGGAACCAGTAAAGAATCCCACCTTGACGATATCCGTAAGGTGATGGATTCCTGTGACTTTATATTTATGCGTCAGCGTGCCATGTTGGGATTAGGCCATGCCATACTGACTGGAGAACCTATTATCGGCAATGAACCCTTTGCGGTATTACTGGCGGATGATTTATGCGCAGCACCTGAATCTGGTGGGAAGCGGGCACTTGGTCAGCTGGTTGAACTTTATCAAAAACATCAATGCACCATTGTAGCGATTGAGGAAGTTCCTGCCGAGGCAACCGGTAGCTATGGTGTAATTTCTGGGGAGGAACTTGAACCGAACGTATATCGTATCAGTGATATGGTAGAGAAACCGAAACCCGAAGAAGCCCCCAGTAATCTGGCGATTATCGGTCGTTATGTTCTTACACCGGATATTTTTGATTATTTACGTAATACTCCTCCCGGTGCAAATGGCGAAATACAAATCACCGATGCCATCCGGGCTATGGCGCAGGAAAAACCGGTGTTAGCCATCAAATTCGATGGCCATCGATTTGATTGCGGCAGCATCGCCGGTTATGTTGAAGCCACCAATTATTACTTTAATAAGCAGTATGGTTAATATCCGTTTGCCATTGATTCCGCTTCGAAGTCATCATTATCTGGCATTAGGGCTTGTTGATCTTTCATCCTGATTGTTCACAGCATGGTTTTGAGGGTGGCATCGTAACCATCGACCAGTGCAACAAACATATCACTATGTTTTGCCTGCCGTGTTGACTCCACCACCACATAATGCCCGGACATGATACCTTTGCCGATCATCGACTCTCCACTGATTTTCAGAACATAACAAAAAGTGTTATTTACAGCTTTTCAATACCGTTGAAAACATAGAAAAACAGCACCTTCCCGACTGGTATATCTGGCTTGCAAGTGGTATCTTTACTAATTGAAATGAATCTTAGGTGAGGCAAAAATGTTAAAAAAAATTGATGAATTTTTAATGCAACGATTTCCCCTTATCATTCTGCTTTTCACTTTTTTCTGGCTGGGGTTAGTGGCAATTGGATGGTATTTGTCTTAATAAAATCGGCTGATTTAATTAACCCGTAAAAAATGCGGACGCATATAACACCGATATGCTTTGATCCAGATCAATGTCCTCTAACCTTCGTAGCATGATAATAAGAACGGCAACTTACTCTGTATAACCGTTACTAAGAAGGTTTATCATGCACAAATTAGAAGAATGGCTAATGGATCATTTCATTGACTTTATAATAGTGATTTCACTGGCTTGCATTGGACTGGTTGCTTTTGGTTTATTCATGTCATGAAGAAATTCAGAGGGGGCTGAAAAATACGTTCACCTTCTTTCTTTTTTTTCAAAGCCGCCCCCTCTTCTCTTAGAAGTAAAACCAATCATGATTCCATCTGTTTTGTGATTATTCAACAAGTCCTGATGCTATAAATGTGATGATCTGTATCATCTTGAACTCTATTTTTTGCGTGTCTAATCGCCGCCAAACTAACTTCTTTCAGCACGACTACACTGTCAAATTTTTCTTGTTCTAGCAGTGCAAGATGCCGAGAGAGAACCTCTCGCAATTTACGATACAATGAGTTATCTACATTTGCTCAACTTGTTGTTAAAACTTATCTGCTTCATTCCTAAACTTTTTGTTGATCAATACCGCCTTTTCAGCACATCATTTAATAATGAACGATGTAACTGCCAATAATAATCAACCCATCAGAAACGTTTTTTTTGTATCGGATCGTACCGGTTTAACCGCTGAATCTTATGGGAAATGCCTGTTAGCGCAATTTCCCGATATTGAATTCGAAACGATTACCCTTGCTTTCGTCGATACCAAAGAAAAAGCAGAAGATGCCCGCAAACAGATTAACGAACTATGTACAGAATCTGATTTACCACCACTGGTTTTTAGCACCTTAGTAAACAATGAAGCCCAACAAATTATCGAAGGCTGTGATGCCTTTGTTATTAGTCTGTTTCACCAGTTTATCGGCTCTATGGAAACATTTCTCGAGATGGAATCCTCTCAGAAACAAGGTGTTTCACGGATTTCAATAAGTGATACTACCTATCAAAAGCGCTTGGATGCTATAGATTATGCGCTCACTCATGATGATGGCATACGCCCAGATCAATATGAAGAATCTGATATCATTCTAGTGGGTGTTTCACGTTGTGGAAAAACGCCTACCAGCTTATATTTGGCGATGAATTTCTCCCTCAAAGTGGCTAACTATCCGTTAACCGTTGAAGATTTGGAAGCAGAAGAATTACCCGAATATCTTAAAATTCATCAACATAAACTTGCTGGCTTAACGATTAAGCCGGTACCGCTGAGTCGAATTCGCCGACAACGCCGCCCTGACAGTAATTATTCCTCTTTGGAAATCTGTCAGGCAGAATTAGACAAAGCGATGATTATGTTTGAGAAAGTGAATATTCCAGTATTTGATACTACAAATACTTCTATTGAGGAAATATCCAGCCGTGTTGTTCGCTCCATGGGCCTCGCGCGTGAGCGCATCCGCGAATCAACCATTACATTTAATAAAACTAAAAATTTAAGGTAGTAGTCATGACCGAATATGTAGTTCCACTTGATAAGTTGTGCATGAATGATGTCGGCAGAGTTGGTGGGAAAAATGCTTCTTTAGGTGAAATGTTGCAGAATTTAGCACCATTGGGTGTCGCTGTTCCAAGCGGTTTTGCGACCACGGCAGATGCTTACAGAGAATTTTTAAAGCATGACGGACTACAAGACCAGATAAACGAATTATTACGTGAACTGAATGTTGACGATGTCGTTGCACTTCAAAAAGCGGGTAAAACCATCCGTGAATGGATCATGACCATTCCTTATCCAGAAAAAATGGAAGCCGCAATTGATGAGGCTTATGAAAAGCTAGTAGAAGAATACGGTACTTCGACCAGCTGGGCTGTTCGTTCATCTGCAACTGCCGAAGACTTACCCGATGCATCTTTTGCCGGACAACAGGAAACCTTTCTGAATGTTGCCGGTTTAGACCATATCAAGTTTGCCATCAGAGAAGTTTTTGCTTCGCTGTTTAACGATCGGGCGATTGCCTATCGCGATCACCAAGGATTTGAACACAGCGAAGTTGCTTTGTCTGCCGGTATCCAGAAGATGGTCCGTTCTGATATTGCTTCTGCCGGTGTAGCTTTCACTCTGGATACTGAAAGCGGTTTTCGGGATGTAGTCTTTATCACTGGCAGCTACGGTCTTGGCGAGATGGTGGTACAAGGCGCGGTTAATCCCGATGAATTTTATGTGCATAAAACCACATTAACCGCTGATCGGCCTGCGGTATTACGCAGAACTCTGGGCCAGAAAGCGCTTAAAATGATTTACTCAGGTGATGCAAAATCACCGGTTAAAACCGTTGATGTCGATCCCCAAGAACGATTGCATTTTTGTCTGAATGATGAAGAAATAGAATCATTGGCCCGCATGGCGATGATTATTGAAAAGCATTACCAAAGACCAATGGATATCGAATGGGCAAAAGATGGTAATGATGGCCAGATCTACATTGTTCAGGCTCGGCCGGAAACGGTAGAAAGCCGTAGCGTAAATGTGACTGAGCAATTTATTTTAAAAGATAAAGGTGAATTGTTGGCCCGCGGTCGTGCCATCGGTAGAAAAATTGGCAGTGGCCGGGTTCGGATTCTGAACAGCCTCGATCAAATGGATCAATTTGAAGCGGGCGATGTATTACTAACAGATATGACGGATCCTGATTGGGAACCGATTATGAAAAAAGCGGCGGCGATTATTACTAATCGTGGTGGTCGCACCTGTCATGCCGCTATCATTGCACGTGAATTAGGCATTCCGGCTGTTGTCGGCTGTGGCGATGCCACTGAAAAAGTCGCTGAAGGCATTTCGGCAACAGTTTCCTGTGCCAAGGGTGATGAAGGTTATATCTATCAGGGCCTGCTTGAATTTGAACATCGCGTTCAGTCTTTGGATCAAATGCCTGAGTTACCAGTCAAAATTATGATGAATGTAGGTAATCCTGACCGTGCATTCAGCTTTTCACAACTCCCTAATGACGGTGTTGGTCTGGCTCGGCTTGAATTTATTATCAATAATATGATCGGTATTCATCCTAAAGCGCTAATGGCAGCAGATAAAATGGATGCCGAAGTGCAACAGGTTATCCGCGAAAAAACCACTGCTTATGGTGATCCGGTAGAGTTTTATATCAGCCGTATTACTGAAGGTGTATCGACTATTGCTGCGGCGTTTTATCCGTCCAAAGTGATTGTGCGTATGTCCGATTTTAAATCGAATGAATACGGCAACCTTGTTGGTGGCGCTGAATTTGAACCACATGAAGAAAATCCGATGATTGGTTTCCGTGGTGCAGCACGCTACAGCTCTCCGGAATTTGAAGCCTGCTTTGAATTGGAATGTGAAGCAATCAAGCGTGTCCGTGATGTCATGGGTTTAACCAACGTTGAAGTGATGATTCCTTTTGTCCGCACCTTGAGTGAAGCTGAAGCCGTTATCAACATTCTGAAAAAGAATGGTCTGGAACGCGGCAAAAATGGCCTGCGTTTGATTATGATGTGTGAATTACCTTCCAATGCAGTACTGGCAGATCAGTTTCTGGAATTCTTTGATGGCTTTTCAATCGGATCTAACGATATGACTCAGCTGACATTGGGTCTGGACCGGGATTCCGCACAAATTGCCGCAGCATTTGATGAACGTGACCCGGCGGTATTGGCGATGCTGGAAATGGCGATTAACGCCTGTCATAAAGCGGATAAATATATCGGTATCTGTGGACAGGGTCCTTCTGATCATCCTGATTTAGCAGCATGGCTGCTTGAGCGTGGAATCAGCAGTATTTCATTAAATCCGGATACGGTTGTCAGTACCTGGCAGGCATTAGCTAAACAGTAAAAATATTGCTTACATTTATGCCAACCAAAATGAGTCCTACGGGGCTCATTTTTTTGGGCTGTGATTAAAAATGCTTTTAATTCACTCCAGCACTAAATTCACCGTAGCCTGCTTATGAACCACCCCGTTGATAAGGATTTCAATGGTGTGTTGGCCACCGTAATATTGTCGGGTAGTCAGTTGTAAAAATCCATGTAACTTCTTCAGATAAACACTCTCCCTAGCCAATAATGTAATGTTTTTCCATTTATACACTTTAGCGGTAGTCTTGCCGTTGCTTTTGACATGCCAGACACGATAATCCACCACCAGTTGTTGAGCCTGACTGGTTTTAGAATGGATGAAGGTCTGCATCTCCAACTTTTGTCCTAACCTCACATGTTGATCAGTTACATTAAAATCAACATTAACCGCTGGTTTCTCGCTATAGCCTAGTAAAGGGAATACAGCTGGCTCACCGGCCTTAATCAGACTGCGAAGCCCGTGACGGATAATCCAGCGGCGTTGTGGTGTGGAATTTTCCAGCCACTCACGACATAGATCTATCACCCGATGAGGATGGTCTTTACTAATGTCATTTAAATTATTGGCAACCGATTTTTGGACATATTTACTTTTGTCATCTCTGAGCTGACTCAGTATTTCAAATACGGGCTGGGGGTCATGTTTAAATGCATTTAAATGCCCTCCCCAAGGTAATCTTGGCCGCATTCCCTCTGATGCCAATCGCCGGACATGTTCATTATCATCCTCACACCACCGCATCAATTCTTTGAAGGTCAGCTCAAAATGCTGTTGTATGTACGGTCTGATAGCAAATTCTGCAGTAAACAATGGTGTCAAATGCTTTAATACGTCCAGCGCAGCGGTTGGCTGTTGCAGTCCTTGTTTTCCGGCATAATCAATTAATGGCCAAGCCATAAAACTATGCCAACCTTTACCGGGCTCCTGATTGGGCCAGTGCTCTGCAACCTGCTTTAACCATTTGGCGTTCACTGAGAAATCATCAACCAGTAGCACGGCCAAAACGTCACTAATATGGTTTACACGGGTTTTAAGTGACATGGGTTCCAACTGAAACATTGCCATAGTCCTGAACTTATCGTCAGGAAAATCCGGTTTATATTGTTTGATTAATCCTGCCAATGCCTCGATAGAATTGGCATTTATATAATCTTTTAATAAAGCTGGGGGGGATTCAGCTAACGGATCAGACTTTGCCATTTGAATTCACTCTCTTTTTTTCAGACATAAAAAAACCGTGGCTCGAAAGCCACGGTTTTTATTTTACGGTATTACGGGAGAATTAAGCTTGCTGAGCTTTTGCTTTTCTACGTACAGCCATAAAGCCCATCAAACCAGAACCAAATAACCATACTGCTGCTGGTAAAGGGACTTCGCTGATCGGCGGGCAATATACACCACTAACGTCTAGTTTAGACCAGTAAACATCCTCTGAACTATCGGTGAAAAGCGCTTTTAGTGACAAGCCGTCAATAATTTCATCAAACAGACTGGAGCTTAATGAAAATACATCATAACCGCCATCAAGCCAGCCAATATGTTCAAAGCCAGTGCCATACCAAGTATCGGTATAAGCGAAAATTTTATCCCAACCGAAAATAAAAAAGTTATCAGCATTTGATTTTACAGTCAAAGTTGCTGATTCAATTGTCAAATCAGCAACATCAATGCTGTCGAAACTCCAGAAAGCATATTTACCGTTATTTTCAATATCATCAGTTGTCAATGTTGTTGAAAAAGGCTGGCTGTTATCACATAACTGACCATTATCACAATAATGTGGCTTGGGATGATAAAAAGTGGCTGATGCAGTTGAAGAAAAGCCAAACATCAAAAGTGTCACAGCAAAGATTGGCGTTAATAATTTCATTTACATTTCCTTCCTGAAAATGCAACCCGGCTATCTTCTATAAGACCCGTGGCTTTCCGTCGCTTGGTTCGCACCAAGGTTGGCACTCAATTAATTGGTATTGTTCCGATTCATTTCTGGAGCAATGTTGCCTATCTTATAGGAAAAAATTGCTAAAACTATTGTACCTTGGTACTAAATAAGGAACTTTTTGTAAATTTGATTTTCAAGTACTTTCTAAACCACTAAAAACCAGGCCATCATTTTTGAAATAATGCGATCGATTCAACATGACTGGTATGGGGAAACATATCCATGATGCCGGTCTGAACAAGCGTATATCCATATTGATTTACTAGCTCACCGGCATCACGTGCCAGAGTGGCGGGGTTACAGGAAACGTAAACAATAGTTTCTGCACCCAATTCAGCAATCTGACCCAGCACCTCAAAGGCACCGCTTCTGGGAGGATCCAGTAAGACTTTTGTGAATCCTTCCAGTGCCCATGGATAATCTTTTAATCGGGTTATCGTTAGATCAGCCATTTCAAATACAGCGTTGTCCAAACCATTCATTGCGGCATTGCGCTGTGCATGTGCCACAAGAGATTTGTCCCCTTCTACCCCTATGACACTACTGACACGTTTTGCCAGTGGCAGCGTAAAGTTACCCAAACCACAAAACAAATCCAGTACCCGATCACTTTCTTGCAAATCAAGCAATTCAATCGCCTTGGCAATCATTTTATGGTTGATACCGGCGTTGACCTGGGTAAAATCGCCCGGGGCAAATTCCAGTCTGAGACCTTCTTCAGGCGCATAATGCAGTTGTGGTGCTTCTGGCCATAACGGGCTAACAGTATCCGGCCCGCCCGGTTGCTGATAAATCCACAAATCATGTTGCTGACCATAGTTGATCAATTTTTGCTTATCCATTTCACACAACGGATCCATATTCCGGAAAACCAGAGCTGTGTTGGCATCATCCATCGCCACTTCTATTTGTGCGATTCGGTTATAGGCTTCGAGGCTGGCGATCATTTCCCCCAGCTCTTCCAGGCGTAATCCAACACGTGGATCCAGTACTTCACATTGCGTTAGCTCAGCCAGGTAAGGCGAACCTTTTTCTCTAAAGCCGACCAGCACTTTTTCTTTTTTGGTCACATAACGGACACCTAAGCGTGCTTTACGTCGATAACCCCATAAAGGACCGGTTAACGGTGCTAACCAATTCTCTGGAGTAAGTTGTCCAAAGTGCGAAAGTTGTTCCTTTAAGGTGTCTTGTTTCAGGCTTAACTGAGCGTCTGGTGCCATATGCATCAAACTGCAGCCGCCACACACACCAAAATGTTGGCATTTCGCATCAACGCGATCAGTTGAGGCAGACTCAACCGAGATTACTTTGGCCTCATCATATTTTTTATGCAGCCGGGTATACTTGAATGACACATTTTCACTCGCCAAAGCACCGTCGACAAAGACGGTTTTACCTTCTATACGGGCAATGCCACGACCATCATGAGAAAGACTCTCTATAGTTGCCTGAACAGCTTCTGCAGGGAGCCGTTTTCTGTGATTACGTCGTGCCATTTGTTAAACCTTTAAACGAAAATTACATAAAAAAAGTCCGATCATGCTTTTGCATAACCGGACTTAAACTTGATCGAAATTTTATTTTTGTTGCCAGCTACCGCCTTGCTGATACCACCAGCCTTTGGCTGCATTGCTTATCCAGCGTCTGGCAAAGGTTTCCTGGATATCAGATTCCCATTCAGGGTGACCGTTAGCACGGGCTATTTCAGCGTATAAGGCTTTTCGATCCTGATTCTCTTCTGCGATCAAAGTATTTACCGTATTACGATCTTTTAATGGCACCGCAGAGGCATCACGCAAGGTAATCAGACCATTGTTAGTTAACCCCACCGCCCCAGTTTGATAAAAAGGATGCAGTTTGTCATGGCGCTGTTTCATTTTTGCCTGTAAGGCATTAATTGCCGGTGAATTAATATTCAAATTGGCTTCCGCCTGCGCCGGTGAGACCAACCAGTTCAATACCTGCATTGCAAGCGGCATATTCTGTTTTAAAGCACTACTACTGTCTTCCGATTCTGTCGGTTGCAACTGGTTCGGGTTTTCGCGTCCCCAAACATCCTCAATAATTCGGTCTGCAGCTTTTTCAGCAGCCGCTGCCGGAAAATAGATATTAATTGTCACGCAGGAAATCAGCATTAACCCTGCGGTACTGCCCATTAACCATTTTAATAAACCCATTCGATTTTCCTTTATTGAATAACTGGTCCGTCGCTTTGACTGACCGCTTTTAATCTGGCGATTAATTCTGGCCAATCCACCTCACGGTTATAGCCAATCACATTAATCCATGGTGGCAGGCCGCCACCTTTAACAATATAGTACCCTTGCTCTGCAGGTTCTATACCATCCATCTGACAGACAGAATTCATCAAACGACAACTTAGACCAATTTTGCTATAGGAAAAATCTTCAAACAGGCCCATAAACCCACGCGATAAAATGGCGGCCGGACCACCACCAATCTGCGAAAGATTATTGACGGCACGCTGACTTATTCGCCGCCGACCTGGCTCCTCTTCTGGCGTCTCAAATAAGGCATCAAACTGCACCGGTTGCCAGTTCGATAAGCGTAAATTATGGATACGACCATTTAATTTACCGCTTATAGTACCAAAATCGAAAGTATTGGTAAGTGTCTGTAGATCAAGACGGTTAATATCGATATTGGCATATAACTGTGGCAGGCTTCCAAATGGCTGCTGTAAACGGAGGTCTTTAATCACCGTAGAGCTATCAAATAATTTCAGTAACAACGCACCATCAACAATGATTTCTTCATCTGCATAACTGACTTTGGGAATCATGCCGGACAATTTACCCTGAAGCGTTGGCCAGCCCAGTAAAGGACTTAATTGATCCATCGAAATCGGGCTTAGTACCCCCTCAAACTGCCAACTTCTTCCCTGAGCCTCATCCAAACTTAATTGAAAGTCATTCAGAGATAATTCACCATCCAGTATCGGCAATGACAGATTGGAAAAATAAATCTGATTCTGGCTCGCTTCTGCCTGCAAGGTCGAGCCACCCAATGGCAAGGATAAAATTGAAGCCGAGCTCCAGCGTAAATCAATCGGTATCACTGTCGCCTGATTAGTCCAGCCGAGTTTTCCTTCGAGGTTTTCAATAGCAAATCGTCCAGCATCATCGACTATCGTGACCGACTGTAAATTCATTTGAAACTGATATTGCTCTGGCTGCCATTGCAAACTGGCGGTTAACTCTCCACGGGTTTGTAAATGACTCAGGGACGAGCCTGGAATAAACGGTTTCAGCCAATCTTTATATAATTGTGCTAAATCAACACTGCTGAGGTCTATTTGCAAATGTGTTAATTGCGTTGCCTCACCTTTTAGCTCCCCATTGGCTGAAATGGAAGTGCTTTGTGCAAATTTAACACTATTTATCTGCCATGTTTTGTTGGCATTATTGAATTGTCCTTCACTGCTTAACGTGACCGATTGTTCAGCCAAATCCAAAAAAATCGGTTCAAGATATGTCTGGCCATCATCGATAGTCAGCGTTTGCTGCCATGACCAGCGATCATTTTCGATTTGCAGTGCCACTTGTATTTGGGCCGCCAGGGCCTCGCCTGCGTAACTTCCGGTAGGATCAGCAAACATTACTTCTCTTAGTTTTCCGGAAACTTTTGCCGATGCTAAGCGTGTTTGATGACCAGTAAGTTCTGCATCAACATTCATTACGGCATTGATATTCCATTGTGAAAGCATCTCCAGTTGCTTTTCATTAACGTATGGACCGATAAACTTCACCAAACTGTTTAATGCAATATTTTTCCCGGTCAGCTCAGCTTGCCACTGTCCCTGTTGGTAATCTGCCTGCACATTCATGCTGCCCTGACCCAGCTGGATACCTGTTAAAGTCAGTTGATAATTTTCTTCTTCTGCACGAGATTTACTATTGAATGCTATTTTTTGGTTTCCCCAAAGGGCATGGGTGAAGTCCAGTTGACCAGACTGACAATCTATTTGCCCGGATAACCAGCGTAAGGTGTCACAGCGCAGTCTGACATTTGATAGCTGACCTACTGGTTCGGTTAACTGTACCTGTTTGGCTGTGGCGTTAATCGCCAATCCAGTGGATTGTAAATTTATTTCAACTTGCAAATCAGTGATGTGGACTTGCTCACTTGACCAGGAACCGATTTGAATAGCCGCCTGTTCTACTGCATGTAACTGGGAGGTCACTACAAGTAATAAAACCAATATGACTAGGACCCTTGATGACATTAGTCTGCCGGAAACACACCCATGGAAAGGTAGCGATCACCACGATCACAAATAATGCAGACGATCACAGCATTGTTAACCGTTTCCGATAATCGTAACGCAGCAGCAACACTGCCACCTGATGAGACTCCACAGAAAATGCCTTCCTCGCTGGCCAGTTTGCGCATGGTGTCTTCAGCAAGGTCCTGTTCTACATCCAGCGTCATATCAACTCGTTCCGGCTCAAAGATTTCCGGTAGGTATGCGGCTGACCAGCGTCGGATACCCGGAATTTTTGAGCCTTCGACGGGTTGAACCCCGACTATCTGAACCGCTGGATTCTGTTGTTTCAAATATCTGGAAACGCCCATGATGGTGCCAGTGGTCCCCATGGCGCTGACAAAATGGGTTATTTCTCCATTGGTATCCTGCCAGATTTCAGGACCGGTGGTTTCATAATGCGCTAATGGATTATCAAAATTACCAAACTGATTCAGTACTTTGCCTTCACCCATCGCCTGCATTTGCAGCGCCAGATCACGCGCAGTTTCCATTCCATCGGTTAAAATAATTTCTGCACCATAAGCCCGCATCGCGGCGCGGCGTTCCGAACTCATGTTTTCCGGCATAATCAGAATCATCCGATATCCCAGAATAGCGGTGACCATTGCCAGCGCGATACCGGTATTGCCACTGGTCGCTTCAATCAGCGTATCACCAGGCTCAATATCGCCTCTCAGTTGAGCATGGCGAATCATGCTGGCAACCGGCCTGTCTTTAACCGAACCTGCTGGGTTATTACCTTCCAACTTGGCCAGAATGGTATTACTGGTATTGCCGGGCAGTCGCTGTAAACGTACCAGAGGGGTATTGCCTATGCAGGATTCAATGGTGGGATAGTGTGACATTCTAGCCTTCCACCAGGACAACATAGGCGGTGGCATAATCACCATCGTCACTCAGACTGAGCATAGCGGTCTGGATATTTTTTTCAGACAATAACTGCTCGGCATAAGCATTGAATATCAGTTCCGGTTTGCCCAGACTATTATTACGAACCGCGATATGTTGCAGGCTTAGTCCATCACGGAAACCTGTGCCCAGGGCTTTGGCCGTGGCTTCTTTTGCAGCAAACCGCTTTGCCAGAAAAGCTGCGGGTTGCTGGTTTTTTTGAAACTGCTCGAATTCGCAGTCATCCAGAATACGCTGCGCGGCTTTATCGCCGTATTTTTTTAACATTTCAGCGATACGGGGAATATGCACTAAATCCGTGCCAATACCACTGATCATGAATGCCGTGCACCTAACATCAGTTTTTTCATTTCCCGGACGGCTTCCTGAAATCCGGTAAAGAATGATCGTGCCACAATGGCATGGCCGATGTTCAGCTCCACCAGCTCTTTAATCGCTGCGATGGGTCTTACATTGTGATAATGCAAACCATGACCAGCATTCACCTGCAAGCCCATAGCATGGGCTTTTTCAGCAGCCTGACGAATAATTTTAAGCTCATGTTGGGCTTCAGCTGCAGAGCTGGCCTCGGCGTAACGACCGGTATGTAACTCGATGACTGGCGCACCACACGCCGCGGCAGCTTCGATTTGTTTCATTTCTGGATCAATAAATAACGAAACAGTAATATCGGCTTCTGCTAATCGCGTACAGGCGTCATGCATTCTGGATTGTTGTCCGGCGACGTCCAGACCACCTTCCGTTGTTAACTCTTCTCTGCGTTCAGGTACCAGGCAGCAATCAGCCGGACGGTATAGTTCAGCGATGCCAAGCATTTCTTCGGTGACCGCCATCTCCAGATTCATTTTGGTTTGCAGAATATCGGCCAGCATTCTGACATCACGATCCTGAATATGCCGGCGGTCTTCGCGTAGATGCAAAGTAATACTGTCGGCACCGGCTTGTTCGGCTTCAATAGCTGCCTGAATCGGATCGGGGTAACGGGTATCGCGGGCTTGTCTTAACGTGGCCACATGATCAATATTAACGCCAAGATAAATCGACATGATGTTCCTTAATTAATTCGCTGCTGTAGGACCGGCATAACGTTGCATTTCAGCAAACAACTGCCGGCTTTTCAGCGGTTTGCCATCCAAATGATAGTTTATTATCAAACGCATTAATTGTTTCGTTTCATTGAGACTAACCGGATCACTCAGTTTTTCCTGCTGAAGCTGTGACAAACTGGCTCCTGAAATAATCCGTTTTCGGTCATTCGCCAGACAAGGCTGCAACCCCAGCTCCGGCTGATAACTGTAATGCTGTTGATCGGACACTGGCTCACCCTGACTATCGGTGTTCAGGTCCAGCCCATAACCTAGCGCTTCAAGCAGTCGCTTTTCAAAAAGTCTTAACACGTGCTCTGCCTGATCAGCCTGCTGCAAGCCATCCAAAGCTTTTTGATAAGCTTCAAACACCATTGGTTCCGCTTGCTGCTGGGTTAACAATCTGACTAATAATTCATTGATATAAAGACCGCATAAAGCAGCATGTCCCTGCAACCAATAGGGTGCGTTGGTCGTTTCAATTTTGCTTAGTGTCAACAAGTCACCTCTTCCAAACCAGTTTACCCATAGTGGCTGGAATAATTGGAGTGGGTTATTGTGACGGCGTTTGTTTTGGCGCATGCCGCGAGCTACCAGGCTTAATCGTCCGTAATCTTCGGTAAACACATCCAGCAAAAAACTGGTTTCCCGATAGGGGCGTTGGTGTAAAACAAATGCCTGGGTGAACTCCAACGTAATGCCTAATCAGAGATCGTCGTTATAGCCCAGATTTCTGAGCATTCGCTCGTTATCAGACCAGCCTTCACGCACTTTGACCCATAATTGCAAGAACACCTTACAATCAAATAACTTTTCCATATCTTCACGAGCATCTTTGCCGACTTGCTTGAGCAACTCACCTTTTTTGCCAATAACAATAGATTTCTGGCCACTGCGTTCTACATAGATAACTGCGCTGATACGATACATACCGTTATCATCTTCAAATTGCTCGATATCAACCGTCAATGAATAAGGCAGTTCCTGACCTAAATGGCGGAACAACTTTTCACGCACCATTTCGGCCGCCAGAAAGCGTGAACTGCGATCGGTGAGTTGATCCTCATCAAAGATCATCTCACCTTCCGGCATTAACTTATAGATGGACTCTTCGAGAGATTCCAGATTGATGCCTTTACGCGCTGATAAAGGCACGATATCGGTAAATTTGAACAATGCATCCAGCTTTTCTACCTGTGGAAACAAAGTCGCTTTATCTTCTAATTTATCAATTTTATTCATCACTAAAATGACTGGCTTGCTGGTTTCCTTTAATTTCTGTAATACCCGCTCATCCTCTTCGGTCCACTTCATGCCTTCGATAACAAACACCACGACATCGACATCTTCTACCGAAGCGGCTGCAGCACGATTCATATAGCGATTCATGGCCCGTTTGCCATCACTGTGAATACCAGGGGTATCCACGTAAATGAATTGGCCCAGTTCAGTGGTTTTGATACCCAGAATACGATGACGGGTGGTTTGCGGACGGCGGGAGGTAATACATAACTTTTGACCCAACACCCGATTAATCAGGGTGGATTTGCCGACATTGGGACGGCCGATAATGGCTACATAGCCACTGCGAAAAGCAGGTTGATCATTCATAATTTTGACTCGATTAGCGTCAGGGCGCGTTCAGCGGCTTTTTTTTCAGCCTTGCGATGACTGCTTCCCTGAGCCACCACTAATTTATTCAGCAAACTTACCTGACAAGAGGCTTCAAAAACCGGCTGTTTATCAGCAGATTCAATTTCTCTCACACTGTATAGCGGCAAAGGTAATTTGCGGCTTTGTAGTAATTCCTGCAAGCGGGTTTTGGGATCCTTTACCGTTTCGGTGACGTCAATAGAGTCCAGACGTTCATCATAAAGACGCAGGATCAATGGCTTGACAGCGTCAATGCCACAATCCAGAAACAGGGCACCAATAATAGCTTCCAGCGCATCGGCCAGAATTGACTCACGGCGGAAACCACCACTTTTCAATTCACCCTGGCCGAGGATTAACACCTCACCTAATTTGAGTTCGCGAGCAATTTCTGCCAGGGTTTCCCCTTTCACCAAGCTGGCGCGCAGGCGACTCATCTTGCCTTCTTTGGCTTGTGGAAAACGATTAAACAGTTCTTCAGCGATCACGAAACTCAAAATTGCATCGCCCAGGAATTCTAGTCGTTCATTATTTTTTGGATCGGCACTGCGATGTGTCAAAGCCTGCAACAAAAACGCTTCATTGTTAAATTGAACGCCAAGTTGCTGACACAGTTTTTTTTGTTTGATGCTTGTCATCGATTTGTTGGTTCCGGTTCCACATCCACTTCAGTCACAAAATGCCCGACTAAATCAATGTGGGCAAAAAACGGTTTCCGCACTTCATAATCAAGCACTATTTTGGTGACATAAGCATTGCTTCTGCCACGGGATAATTCGATATTTTCTTTTTTTACGCTGGAGATATAACCGGTATTAAACCGTTTACTCAGTAGTAACATTACTTGTTGATTGCTCAGCTTATTGTTTTTTAATTCGGTTTCCATAGACTTCATGATTTGCAAGACACCGTAGTATTCCTGATACATCGGCACCAACCGCATGGTTAAGGTCGCAAAAAAAGCAATGATTGCCAGCACAATCACCCAACTGATTAATGTCATTCCCTGTTGTTTTTTCATAATGCACTCCTAGGACTTGTTAATCTTTCCTCGCCACCACTGCTGGAGGCTCCTTTCATCAAATAAGGCGGAAATAACTTATTTAGATTCTATAAATCAATTCCAATGGAAAAACTCGTCCCTAGTTAATAGAGCTTCCCACCCTTGACCAGACCAAACCGCCTTGATTCCAATCCCAACTCATCCAGACAAAGAATGCTTTACCGACCAGATTTTCTTCGGGCACAGTGCCCCACACACGGCTGTCATTACTATTGTCGCGGTTATCGCCCATAACAAAATAATGGCCTTCCGGAACAGTAACCTCACCTTCCATTGAATGACGTTGCGGATCTAAAAATATTTCATGTCCGTCAGCGTCCAGAAATTCATGCTTCAGCTGTACCCGCGGCGCAATAGTACCCAGCATTTCTGAAGGTTTATCAACTAACTCCGTTTTAACTTCCTGACCGTTTATATAGAGTGTTTTGTTGAAATAACCGACTTTGTCACCCGGTAAACCAATAACACGTTTGATATAGTCAATTTCAGGTTGTTTAGGATAACGAAATACCATCACATCACCGCGTTCCGGCGAACCGGTATCCAGAATTTTAGTATTAATGACCGGCAGTCGAACACCGTAGGAAAATTTGTTCACCAAAATAAAGTCACCGACATGCAAAGTCGGCAACATAGATTCTGAAGGAATGCGGAACGGTTCAGCGATAAACGAGCGAATCACCAACACCAGCAACAGGATGGGGAAAAATGATTTGGCATATTCAACAATCGCCGGTTCACTGTCATTTACTTTACGTTTAGGTGCTAACCAAAAGCGGTCCACCAACCATATCAGACCGGTTATCGCGACCAGTAACACCATTATTGCTGGGAAACTCACTTGACGCTCCTTATTAAGATTTCTTGGATAACTGTAATACCGCCAAGAAGGCTTCCTGCGGCACATCCACTTTGCCGATGGATTTCATTCGTTTTTTACCGGCTTTTTGTTTTTCAAGCAATTTACGTTTACGAGAAACGTCGCCTCCGTAACATTTTGCTAAAACATTCTTCCGCATTGCCTTGACTGTTGAGCGCGCAATAATGTGTCCGCCAATAGCGGCCTGAATGGCGACATCAAACATTTGCCGCGGGATCAACTCCTGCATTTTTTCAACTAGCTGACGACCACGTGAAACGCTTTGATCTTTATGCACTATCATCGACAAAGCATCAACTTTTTCGCCGTTAATCAAGACATCAAGTTTCACAAGGGGTGCCGCCTGAAAGCGAATAAAATGATAGTCCAATGAGGCATAGCCACGGCTGACCGATTTGATGCGATCAAAGAAATCGATCACTACTTCATTCATTGGCAATTCGTAACTCAGTGCAACCTGTTTGCCCATGTAATGCATGGATTTCTGTACGCCACGTTTTTCTACACACAGGGTGATAACCGCGCCGAGATAATCCTGCGGCACCAGCATGTCGGCCGCTACGATAGGTTCACGGATTTCTTCAACAGAACCGGCATCCGGTAATGAGGCCGGATTTTCGATCTTAATCACATCACCTTTTTTGGTGACCACTTCAAACACCACGGTCGGAGCCGTGGTAATCAGATCCAGATCATATTCACGTTCCAGACGTTCCTGGATAATTTCCATATGCAGCAGACCGAGGAAACCACAGCGAAAGCCGAAGCCCAAAGCCTGAGAGTTTTCCGGTTCAAAAAACAGCGATGAATCGTTTAAGCGTAATTTGCCCAGAGCTTCACGAAATGCATCGTAATCATCACTGCTAACAGGGAATACACCGGCATAAACCTGCGGCGTTACCGATTTAAAGCCCGGCAACATTTCAGTAGCACCATGTTGAGCCGTCGTTAACGTATCCCCCACTGGCGCCCCGTCAATTTCTTTGACTCCGGAAATAACATAACCCACTTCACCACAATTTAAAGCAGTGCGTTTACTACGCTTGGGCGTAAATACGCCGACTTCGTCAACCTGATATTCCTGTCCGGTGGACATAACTTTGATTTTATCGCGGGTTTTCAGTCTGCCCTGTTTGATTCGTACCAAAGAGATAACACCGACATAGCTATCAAACCAGGAATCAATAATCAGGGCTTTTAATTGACCTTCGGGATCGCCTTGTGGTGGCGGAATACGCGCAACTAACTCTTCAAGGACTTCATCAATACCGACACCCGTTTTAGCACTGCAACGCACGGCATTCAATGCGTCCACACCGATAATATCTTCAATTTCCTGAGCAACCCGATCGGGTTCTGCAGCAGGTAAATCAATTTTGTTTAACACCGGCAGGACTTCAAGCCCCAGATCGATAGCTGTGTAACAGTTGGCAACACTTTGTGCTTCAACACCCTGAGCCGCATCCACAACCAGTAAAGCACCTTCACAGGCAGCCAGTGAGCGGGAAACTTCATAGGAAAAGTCAACGTGGCCAGGCGTATCGATAAAGTTGAGGTGATAGGTTTCACCATCTTTTGCCTTGTAGTCCAAAGAAACGCTTTGCGCCTTGATGGTAATGCCGCGCTCTTTTTCGATGTCCATCGAATCAAGCACCTGTTGGGACATCTCACGTGCAGTAAGACCACCGCAGATTTGAATAAAGCGGTCTGCTATGGTGGATTTACCGTGATCAATATGGGCAATGATTGAAAAGTTTCTGATATTTTTCATTGAATAGCGATTATGAACGTGTCGGAGTTTGAAATGATGTGTTGCAAAATGTGTTCAGCTCCATGTTTTAGAATGTGTTGCCAACGCGAAACACGCATCGTGCAAATGACCCGGTATTATACGCACTTAACTGAGTTATAACGATAATAAATACCGCATTACTCAATCGTTTTGATGTGCTCCGGTGAAAAGAGCGTTGCTAAAATAAAAAGAATTATTAGCATTAAGCACTCCCCGACCTTTCCTCTTTGAAAATGGAAACCAAATGCAGGCTAGCAACACCGATAATGACGTCCTCAACGGTCCGATTATTTCCACTTTTTTTCGCTTTGCTATCCCTTCCATCCTCGGATTACTGGCCATCACTACCGCCAGCATCGTAGATGGAATTTTTATCGGTCAGTTTGTCAGCTCTGATGGCTTGGCTGCCATCACGTTATTGATTCCATTTTTTACACTAATTTTTGCTGTTGCTCTGATGTTTTCCATTGGCGGGGCTGTTCGTGCCGGTAGTTATTTAGGGCAAAACAAAATCAAAGCCGCTTCTGCTGTTTTCAGTAAGTGTTTGATAAGTATTTTTATTATCGGCTTGCTGTTTATGAGTTTTTCATTGATTTTAGATCAATCAATATTAATGCTGCTGGGCGCGACGAAGGAATTGATATCGCTGATCCTGCCCTACTTTCATATTATTTGTGTTGTACTGGTTCTACAGGTGACCAGTATGGTGCTGTATTACTTTGTACGGCTGGATAACCGTCAAAAACTGGGGACATTCGCGCTGGTTGCCGGGGCGTTAATCAATATTGCGCTGGATGCTCTGTTCATTATCAGCTTGGAAATGGGGTTAAGGGGTGCGGCGTTGGCAACGTTGGCTGCACATGTTGTGCAACTGTTGATTCTATCAACCTATTTTCTCAGCAAACAACGACGCTTAACGTTGCTATGGTGTCCTGGAAACTGGTCGGAACTGATTAAAATCGCCTACAACGGGCTATCTGAATTTGTGAATGAGCTTTCCGGCGGTATGGTAATTTTATTGCTGAACTGGCTACTGATTATCTATCAGGGAGTCAGTGGATTAGCGGCATTTGCAGTGATTAACTATCTGATTTTCATCAGTCTGATGATTTATTACGGTATCGCCGATGCGCTGCATTTGTTAATCAGTCAAAATCATGGGGCTGCCCGGGCAAAGCGAATAGGAGACTTTTTAATCACCGCAATGTCATTGGTACTGGTTTTATCACTTTTATTAATGAGTGTTTTACTGCTATATCCGCAGTGGTTGATACAACTGTTTTTACAGGATAATGCCGTGAAAAGTCAGCAATTATCCGCTCAGTTTATATTATTGGTTTGGCCGTTATTTATTGTTAATGGTCTGAATGTCACGTTGTCTGTTTATTTAACCGCCATGCAAAAGCCGTTGCCTTCTATGATTGTTGCCTTATCCCGAGGCTTACTGCTACCTGCTGCTTTATTGTTACTGTTTGTCGCATGGCTACCAGACAAACAGTTTCTTATCGCTCTTCCGCTGGCCGAATGGCTGACTTTTTTTCTGGCTTTGGTTCTTTGCTGGAAATATTCTCCCAGCAACATTATTCAGAAAAATAGTGAACGTGAAAAATAAAAAGGCCGGACGTCATCACAACATCCGGCCCAGGGTCACCAGACATCCTAGGGAAAGCTTGCCAGATACCTTAGAATTGCCAGCCCACACTTAATCGCACATCTCGTCCGGGTTCTGCAAATCCAGATGTCCCCTCATAACCTGGGAATTGTTGCAGATCTTCTGCACTAGCATGATCAAAATAGTGTTTATCGAAAACATTTCTGACTGTCAGCGTTATGGTGACATCTTCCGTAGTTGATGGTCGCCATTGTGTATAGAAATCATGGATACCGTAGCCAGGCTTATCGATAGTGGCACCAGCTGGCAACCAATCGCCAGCATAGACGTCAACATTATCTTCGCCTTTGACAAATTGCGCATTCCAGCCGAACGTCCATTGTGAGTTCAGCCGGTAATCAAGTGTCGCAACCAGATTATCACCGATGGTATTACCCACCCCGTTAGTCGAATAGCCTCCCGCATCTCTACCATCGATTTCAATATCGTTTTGGTGATAACTCAATCGAGCCATCAGTTTATCCCAATGACGACCAATTTCCAGAATATAGCCATCTGATTCCAAGTCACCAATATTGGTAAAGAAGGTACCAGCATCATCTGCAATCCGATCACCAATCAAGTCATCAATGTCAGAGCGATAGGCTTTGGCCGAACCGAACCAGGTCGCTGATTCATAGGCGATACCAAATTCAGTGTTATCTGCATCCTCCGGTTTTAGGCTGGCATCGTTAGTACCGAATAATTTGTATGCGTCCTGGGACAAGGGGCCTTTGAAAGCTTCGGCATAAGAAACAAAGGCATGCCAGTTATCATTGAAATGAAAGTTCATACCAATATTGTGACTAATTTCACTTTCATCAAATTTCTGATCATTTGAATCGTCAAGTTCATAATCATCGTAGCGTAGCCCAGCACTCAGCAGCAGATCATCCGTCAGTTGGATATCATCCTGGAGGTAAATGCCTTTTACTTTGGCCTTTTCCTTTAGATTACTTCTGTCAGTTGGTGGACCAGCAATTGTTTCATCACGTCGATAATCCACACCATAACTTAGTTTGTGCATGCCCAGAATAGAGGTGTTTCTCAAATCAAACCCCTTGCTCTCACCATTACCCACATATGGACGAAAATCACCGCTTCGATCAAGCTCAGAATCAATGTTATAAATTGTCAGATCGACATCAATATAAGGATTTTCAATCGGATTCAGCTCATAGTTAAGCGTAATGGTTTCACGCTCAAGTTCAGTGGGAACAAGCGGATTCCATCCACTTACCAGCCATTGCGGTCTGAGCGCTCGTTCTCCATCATCATTTCTTTTCTGATAACTCAAGCGCAATGTCTGACTGTCTGTCAGATTGCCGACCAACTTGGCAAACAGGAAATCTTGGTCAAACTTAGTTCCGGAAACTTCATCACCACTACCATCTTCATAAGCATCAGGATTGTAATTGGTAGCTGAGACCATCGCACTCCAGTCATCGTTTAGACGACCGAATAATGTCGTATTGGTTTTAAAAGCGTCGGTATTGCTTGAAAACATACCTTTTACCAATCCACCAAAGTTCTCACCAGGTTTGAGCATATCCTCAGGATCTTTGGTCACAAATTTTACCGAACCACCCAAAGCACCCGCACCGGAAAGTGCATTACCGGCCCCAGCGTTGACTTCTACTCTTTTTAACAGTTCCGGCTCGATACTAATTCGACTAGCATGATGGAACAATCGAGTAGCTTGTACAGCACCATCAATATTGATATTTAATAGTTGGTCCTCAATTCCACGTATATAAAGCTTTTGTGCGATATCCACACCTCCACCAATGCTTACCTCCGGTGACTGGCTGAATAAATCTTCCAAATCATTGGCTTGAATTTTTCCAATTTGCTCTGCTGTGACGCTATTAATTTCTGGTGTAATCGTATTTGCCGTCACTTTTACGATATCCAGTTCAACATTTTCCTTTTCTGCTGACACGGCAACCTTACTTGACAAGGCAGCTAAAATTGCCATTGTTAAAATCGTTGGCCGAACGATGAAACCCTGTTTTATGCTCACACTTAACCTCCAGCGAATAGTAATCATTACCAAATAGAATAGATTCGCATTCTAGTTTGCATGAACAAAGATTAAAACCAAATTTACAATTGTTACAACCGCGTTACTGATTAAGGTTATTGCGTTTTAAACCGGTATTGGTAAGTGGATTATCATTCTCAAGCCACCCTTTTCATGAAGCTGTGCCCATAACTTGCCGCCAGTCGACTCGACCTGCCGTCTGGCAAGCGCCAACCCCACACCAAAACCTTTGTGTTTTCCTGATTCAACACTATTCAAACGGAAAAAAGGTTTGAATATATTTTGCAATTGATCTTCAGGGACGCCAGGCCCCTGATCATCAATCTGTAAATCATAATGATCTGTATGCTGCTTCAACGTTAAATTCACTTCACCTTCTGCTGGTGTATAGGAAAGTGCATTACGTAGTATGTTCTCGATCGCATGTCCTAAGGCGCGATCACTACTTTGTTGAAGACATGCCGTTTCCGGTGTCTGTACGCTAATCAAATGCCTGGGAAATTCAAATCGAGCATTCTCCACAATACTATCAATCAGATCGGTCAAATCCAGTGTTTCATTTCGTAAAGCGGGTCGCTCATTCTCTAACCAGGCAAGTGTTAAGGCATCTTCCACCAGCTCACGCATTTGCAGGCATTCATGACGGATACGCTGAAGTGACTCATCGTTTGGATTGGATTGTTCGGCGATGCTTAATGCCAGCTCAACGCGTGTTAATGGGGTGCGTAATTCATGGGATAAATCCGAAGTAAGGTGACGTTGAGTCTGAATTTGGGTGCCAATTCTTTCAGCCATGCTGTCAAAGGTACTGGCTAAAGAAGCTATTTCATCATTTCGTTTACCGAGATCATCACGTACTCTGACCTGATAATTACCATCGCTGAATTGTTTTGTGGCTTTTTCAAGTTGCCTCAGTGGGGACATAACATGGCGATAAATCACCATACTCAGGATAGCCAGTAACAGCATTGGTAATGCAATCTGCAATAACAGGCTGGTATAAGTCCAGTAGCCTCCGGGACGCATACGCTGTGGCAGACGAATCAGGAAATGGGTATGACCATCAGAAAATGTGATATCCATAATGGGATTTTGGGCAAAATACAGATGGATCTTCCAGCTGATATCCCTGCCCAAAGCAAAATTATCAATAAAATAATTATCCATCTCACTGCCTGCCAGTGGAGTGAGCTTTGAACGGATCAGCGCCACCCAAGTGTCTTCCCGCTGCTGTATCGTATTAATCCAATCGGCTAATTTTTCCTCTTCTCCTTGTAAATAAAGTTTTTCTGCGTGACTGGCATAATCAATCAATTGCTGCTGATAGTGTTGATCGATAAAACTCATGTGCTGCTCAGTTTGCAGAATCAAATGATGAATTATCCAGAATAATACGATAGTTCCTACCGTAATCGTTGTGCACAGTTTCCAGAACAGACGACGTTTCATAACAGGATATAGCCCGTGCCATGCACTGTCTGCAGTCGATCAACAGGCATACCAACCTCAACAAGTTTTCTTCTGACTCGACTCATATGCATATCAAGACTACGGTCATAACGACTGAAATCACGCTCCATAACCAGTCGATAGAGCTGTGCTTTACTGAGCAAATGATTAGCGTGCTGCATTAAAATCCACAGTAATTTGAACTGGATGGGTGTCAGTTGCACGGCATGACCATGAAAAAATACCTGCTGTTTCAGCCTGTCTAGCATTAAACCTTCATGTTGCAAAACTGAAATATCTGGTTGTTGATGATTGGGCCCACTGGCTCTTCTGAGAATTACTTCTATTCGAAGCACCAGTTCAGTGAAATTAAAGGGTTTTGGCAGATAATCGTCCGCCCCATTTTTAAAACCAAGAATGCGTTCTTCTTCAGCGCCATGTGCGGTAAGAATAATCACAGGCGTTTGTCGAGTTTTTCGCAAGGTATTTAAAACAGAATAACCATCGCGTTGAGGCAAACTGATATCAAGCAGAATCAGGTCGAAATGATTACTCACAGCAGTCAGTAATCCCTGTTCACCATTGAAGCACTGGCAAACAACGAAGCTTTGATTTTCCAGCAACTGTTTTAACTGATGATTTAACACCAAATCATCTTCAATAATAAGAATGCTGTTGGGGTCTTTGTTTTTATCGGGCATAAAATACAGAATGGTTATTAGATGATAATAGTTATCATTAATGATAAAGCGAAATCATTCAATAAGAAACTTTGTTTTTTTTATGGGCTCTTTTGCTAAGCAAAAAAAAGCAGCTGATGGAATCCCATCAACTGCTTTTAAAGCTCACCCAGAAAAGTACGGGGTTATCGTGCTGTTTTATTCTGGAATTTTTAATGCCAGAAATTGAGAGGTTCCAGAACGCTGTACCAATACAGGAATAGCTTTGTCGACAGGCAATTGTTCGACCAGCTCAATAAACTGTTTTGCATCGACAATCTTTTGATTATTAATACTCAACAACACATCGCCAGGAACAATGCCAGCTTCTGCCGCCGGACCTGACTCAATTTTTCGTACCGTTACACCCGTCTGATTTGGCCCCAATTCAGCACGTTGCTCTACGATCAAATCAGTGACTTCAATCGCAAGGCGTTTATTATAAAATTCACCTGAACGAGGCACCGCACCACTCGCGATTTGCTCATCTTCAGGCAATTCTTCCACAATGACTGAAAGCGTCATTTTTTTGTTGTTACGCATGATTTCAGCAGTGGATTTCTTCCCAATTTCGGTGCGTCCAACAATTGGCGGTAAGTCTGATGAAGCATCAACATTACGGTCATCAAATTTGAGAATCACATCACCCGCTTCAAAACCGGCTTTCTCGGCAGGACTTTCAGCCACAACCCGTGAGACCAAAGCGCCACGAGGTTTATCCAAGCCAAAGGATTCTGCCAGTTCACGTGTTACATCCTGAATAACCACACCGAGCCAACCACGGCTGACATAACCTTGTGCTTTGATCTGATCGACCACATTCATTACTGTATCCACCGGGATAGCAAACGAAACCCCCATAAAGCCACCGGTACGGCTATAGATTTGAGAGTTTATGCCAACGACTTCACCATCCAGATTGAATAATGGTCCACCTGAGTTACCCGGATTGATAGCGACGTCAGTTTGGATAAACGGCACATAACTGTCGCTTGGCAGGCTGCGCCCCAGTGCACTGACAATACCGGCAGTCGCCGAATAATCAAAGCCGAAAGGAGAGCCAATTGCCAATACCCATTCTCCGACTTTCAAATCGTTTGAATCGCCAAGTTTAACGGCTTTCAAATTCATGCCTTTTGCATCAACTTTCAATAAAGCCACATCACTACGCTCATCACTACCTAATAATTCGGCAACTAATTCTGTTCGGTCACTAAAACGTACAATAATTTCGTCAGCATCTTTGATAACATGATGATTTGTCAGAATATATCCATCAGTTGATAAAACAAATCCTGAGCCTAGTGAACTTGGTAGCGGTGCACGAGGTTGTGAAGGGTCACCAAAAAATCGTTTGAAAAAATCATCAAACGGCGTGCCTTCTGGCATTTCCATGCCCGGGGGGAGTTGTGAAGAAGCCACTTCATTAGGTTTACTTTTGGTGCTGATATTAACAACTGCATCACCATTTTCAGCCACTAATTCAGTAAATTCTGGTAAACCGCCCCGTGCCTGAACAGCTGAACTCAACATTAACCACATCAGCAATGTGAATATCATTGCGCCTGTTGTTTTGTATTGCGTCATTATTTTTCCTCTATGATTTGAGTTTCGATGGCTATTTTCTGATGTTTGAGTCGATTTCTGACCCAATAAAATCCAAGAATCAGACCCGCTAATCCACAAAAAATTTCCAGCAGTTCATTTGCAAAAACAAACCGACTGAGGACAGCGCCTGCGAACATAAATAAAATCGGTAATAGGTACATCATGAAAGCGCCTTGCAACAGAGCAGTTTCCGGAATAGACACATTCATTTGTTGTCCTGGCTGTACAGCTTGTTTTTTAGGAACGGCTATGGTGGAAAAGCGCCGCCCCACATGTTCACTCAACAAGCCAGTCCCACAGCCTTTTTTTACCTGGCATTTATCACAGGTGGATTGTCGTTCGGCTTGCAACCAGATAGTTGATTCATCTGAACGTAAAACCGTCGCTTTTTGTTCAATCATTTTGGTTCTGGGCCAGCATATTCAATTGCTGCACCAATTTTTTCGACCGTCACAGCAGGGACTTCACCGACCACAGTTACAAAATGCGCATGGATCACGCTACCAAATGCATTTACTGCTCCCATGTGAGAGCCACCATAAAAATGGCTATGTTGAGACCGCATTTTTTCAATAAATACTGAGACAGAGCTTAAACCATCACTGTAAACACGCTGCTCAATATGAGCTCCATTATTGGCACGCAATCGGTTTTGATGGGCGATCAGCGTAAAACCTTCGGGCAGCCACTTTGCCTGCCAATATGAAAAAGCCACGAGATCCTGAGTCGTCATTTCACCGGGCTCGGTACGATGCCAAACCATTTCATTGCCTGACATCTGTGGGGCCAGATCGATATCCCGAATATCAACACTCGTATCGATAACAGTAAATTCGAAGGTTTCCAAAACCTCATCGTTTTCATCAATCAATTCGGATTTGAGGAGTAAATCAGTTTCTTTATCCATCCACAGCCGATACCCATAACGATAGTTATCGACCGGTTTGATTTCCAGTCTCTGGGTTAATTTTCCCGCAATACGATCTTCATCGCCCATGACCAATTCGTAAAATGGTGTAGCCGAACGTAACCGACGTGGCAAATCACTGGGAAAACCATGACCTAAAGGACGCTGACTAACATTGACCTGTTTACCCTCGGGATTAATACAGGTGACCGTATCGTTAGAGCGAAGCACTTCGCGGGCAGAACCATTAAGTGAAATCAGTCGTTCTGATTCATTGCCGTCATCATTACGATGATAAATACGTACTGACTGGAAAGTTTTGCCACTTTGGTAGGCAAATACGCCTTCATAGTTGAGTTGAGTTGCTGCCTGACTCATTCGTTCGAGTAATTCTATCGAAGCGGGCTCTGCCTGAACGGTTGGAATAAATAGCACCAACAACGCAACACAAAAACGAAATTGCTGGCGCATTTTTTATCGCTCCGTACCATAGGAAACGACACGTCCATACGAAAACATACCAGATGTACCAACATACTCATTGTGATCAACGAGATAATTATTCAGTCTGTCTTCAACCTCCGGTTCGGCAACCGTCCAGCGATTTGAGCGACTGGTTATGCTGATCGGGGCTTCATCAGCGACCATACTGGCTACGGGAAGATTATCCATTCCGGATTGCTGTTGAGCGACACCTATTACAGCCAATGCTCCTACAGAAGCGGCCATTGCCAGTCCAGTTGCCTGTTTCCAGAAGTTTTTTTTCGGAAACCGCAATAATTTTTTTGAAGAACTGGCTTCTGTCTTAATTGTGTAAACCGGTTCATCATCAAGTGCAGCGGAAATTCGTGAGGTTAAATCTATAGGATGCTGAGTGATACTTCGTGTATATCCGTGGAGGATATCGCTTGCTTGCTGGTATCGCATAAATGCTTCGCGGGCATGTCTGTCGTTGTTTACTAACGCCAACGCCTGTTCGAGTTCATTGCCGGTCAGCTGGCCATCAACCAAAGCAGACACTAATTCGAGATGATTAATTGCCATTATTATTCCTCTTCACCCATCACTGACTTAACTTGTATATCGATAGCTTCCCTAGCCCTGAATATCCGCGATCGGACGGTACCGATCGGACAATCCATCGCTTCCGCGATTTCTTCATAACTCATACCTTCAAATTCGCGTAATTTAATCGCTGTTGCCGTATCTTCGGGTAGATCTTCAATAGCTTGCTGAATCGCTTGTTCGAGTTCAACACACATGAGACTGTTTTCAGGGGTCTCAAATTCCTTAAGTTCAGGTGCATCGTAATAATTTGTTGCATCCATCGCATCAACATCACTCATCGGTGGTCGACGTGAACTGGCAGTAAGATGATTTTTAGATGTGTTGATGGCGATACGATAAAGCCACGTATAAAAAGCACTGTCACCGCGAAAGTTTGGTAACGCACGATATGCTTTGATAAAAGCTTCCTGCGCAACATCCATCGCTTCTACTGGGTCATGCACAAATCCGGTTATCACATGTATGATTCGCTGTTGATACTTCATTATCAGCATATCAAACGCCTTTTTATCGCCCGCCTGCACACGCTGAACTAATTCCTGATCCACGTTCATTTATTTATCCGGCCTACTCCGACAAGCCGGAGACAATTTCTGTTTAATGCTAGATTGACCAATGTCATTTATTTTTGTTCCACAATCAGTGCACAATAATTGTTGGCATTCTACCTGTAACAGGACCCATGACGACAACACATCATTTTGATCTGCTGATTATTGGCAGCGGTACAGCAGGTTTAACCCTTGCTTTGAAGATGGCAGACCAGGCCCATGTTGCCGTTCTATCCAAAAGCCAGCTTGAGGAAGGAGCCTCTCTTTATGCTCAAGGTGGCATCTCTGTTGTACTCGATAAAGGCGATTCTTTGCAATCCCATATTGATGATACTTTGCGCACCGGGGACGGGTTATGCGACGAAGATGTTGTACGATTTACTGTTGAACATGCGCGAGAAAGTATTGAATGGTTAATTGAACAAGGGGTTACTTTTACCCGAGATGATATGACCTCTGAAACTTATCATCTCACTCAGGAAGGTGGTCACAGTCATCGACGGGTAATTCATTCCGCAGATGCAACTGGTCGCGCTGTAGAAACCACCTTGCTGGATAAAGCCAAAGCACATCCCAATATTTCATTATTTCCTTTTCACATCGGTATTGATCTGATTACCTCACGCAAACATCTGGCCACTGATGAAAATAGCTGTCTTGGCTGTTACGTGCTGGATATCAAAAAAGATCAACCCAAAACCTTTCTGGCCCCAGTCACTGTGCTCGCCACGGGTGGTGCCGGAAAAGTGTATTTATATACCAGTAACCCCGATGTCTCAACAGGCGATGGCATTGCGATGGGCTGGCGTGCCGGCTGCCGAATAGCCAATATGGAATTTATCCAGTTCCACCCGACCTGTTTATTTCATCCTAAAGCCAAATCTTTCTTAATCTCCGAAGCTTTGCGTGGTGAAGGTGCCACATTGAAACTAGCTGATGGAACGCGGTTTATGCCGGCATTTCATCCTCAGGCTGAACTGGCACCAAGAGATATAGTGGCACGCGCCATTGATCATGAAATGAAACGTCTTGGACAGGATTGTGTTTATCTGGATATCAGTCATCAAGCAAAAACTTTTATTACCACTCACTTTCCGACTATCTATAAACGTTGCCTGCAGTTCGGTGTGGATATGGCGAAAGAGCCGATTCCTGTAGTGCCAGCAGCACACTACACCTGTGGTGGGATTATGACCGATATGCGAGGTAGAACGGATATCGATGGTCTTTATGCGATTGGTGAAACGGCTCATACCGGTTTGCACGGTGCTAATCGTATGGCGAGCAATTCCTTACTGGAATGCCTGGTCTTTGCCAATGCGGCGGCACACGATATTATCAAGCGTCCCAAAACCACATTGCCGCGCAACATCCCCCATTGGGACGAAAGTCGCGTGTACCCGGCCAAGGAAGCCGTCGCAATAAGTCATAACTGGGACGAATTGCGTCGTTTTATGTGGGACTATGTGGGGATTGTCCGCAGTACCCAACGACTTAATCGCGCCCGACAACGATTATTTCTGTTACAACAGGAAATTGATGAGTTTTATAGTCAACACCATATCAGTAATGATTTGCTGGAATTACGTAATCTGGCGGATGTGGCTGAATTGATTATTGAGTCAGCATTGCAGCGTAAAGAAAGTCGTGGGCTGCATTACACGCTAGATTATCCGGAGACATCGGACAAAACCGCCAGTAACAGTATTATTGCTGGAAAAAAGCCAACCTGAGTCGCACACGTAATTGTCGAAATTGTTTCTGCTCAACCGAATCTTTCAGGATAACAATTGAAAGACGTTTTTTATTAAATGATTTGAAATGGATAATGACGGCGAAACGGTTGATCCAGGCCGATTCGAGTAATAAATCGGATGTTTTTGAACTGTCGGCATAGCCTATTTGCCAATATTCATTCATGGCGTTTATCAGTGCGATAGGCCGTTTCTTATATTCCCGGATATAACCCAACCGCCTGATATGCAAAAACTGATTTATAAAAATCCCTGTAATAAACAATATTTTCACAGCTGGGCTGACGGCTATTAACACTATACTTATCACTGCCAGCAAATGCGCCAGCAGGCTGTAACTAAGCAGATATCGTGATCGCCCTAATGGCAGATAAAATCCTTTTTCCTGCTTCTTCATCCATGTTCTCCCTAACTGGGGGCCTGTTACAATGACACGTTACTAATCCTTTAAGCTAAAGAGTAAATTTATGAACGCTGACTATCAATCCATTTTGCAACAACAGACATCAGCTCCATTGGCATCCAGGAATGATGAAAACCATTACCTGATTCCATTACCTAGTTATGGCGTAATAACGGTAACGGGTGAAGAAGCTGCCGACTTTTTGCAAAATCTACTGACCAATGATGTCAAGCAACTGGAACAACAAGCTTCGCAGATTACGGCTATGTGTAACCCAAAAGGTCGTTTGCTGGCACTTTTTCTGCTGGCTAAAACAGAGCACGGTTATCAGCTGGTATTACCTGAGAGCCAGTGTGCTTTTTTGGCACAGCGGCTGCAAATGTTCAAATTACGCAGCAAAGTTGAGGTTGTAGACTGCAGCGAAACGCTACAAGTATGCGGGCTGCAGGGTAACGATCCATCGACTTCCGCAATCCCTTTACCTTCACAATCCCGTGCTCTGCTGATCGCTTCAGCCGACCAGATGACTTCTGAGTTGGAAGATCTGATGAGCAAAGGCTGGCAGCTTGCTGCAGAAGCCAGTTGGTTTATCACTGAGATTGAAAGCGGAGTTCCGGTAATTTTTCCATCAAGTCGCGAGCTGTTTACCGCACAACAGCTGAACCTGGATTTAATCGGTGGTGTGAGTTTCCGTAAAGGCTGTTACCCGGGACAGGAAGTGGTCGCGCGTTTGCATTATCTTGGGGAACCCAAACGTCGTTTGTTTCAGGCTATAGCCAAAACAGATACTGTGCCTGAAACTGGTGAGACCATTGTTGATAACGAAAAAGCAGTGATTGGCCATGTTGTTAATGCTATCCACGGCGATGAAAACCAGCTATTTCTGCAGCTCAGTTTAAAGCTGGATGGAGCCAATCAGGATTTGTATTTGAATGATGGTACCGCCATAGAATCGGTGCAGGCGTATGTTTAGGGCTTGTTGCTCTTTTAGTCCAAGTCCAGCTTTTTTAGCTTGTAACGTAAAGCCCGAAACGTAATACCAAGCCGTTTGGCAGCAGCTGTTTTATTCCAGCGAGTTTCATTTAGTGCTTTTTCAATAATGGCCCGCTCCTGTTCTTCCAGATGCGACTCTAAATCCTGATCCAAAACAGGCATTGATACGTCTGATGTCTGGGAGGCAGCATGATTTATTAGGGGAGCGGCTGGCAACATCAAATCTTCTGCTGTTATTCGTGTCCCCTCTGCCCAGGTCAACGCACGCTCAAGCGTGTTTTCCAGCTCACGTACATTCCCAGGGAAAGGATATTGCTCTAATGAAGTAAGAGCTTCAGGTGTTAATGCCGTAACCGCTGATTGGGTCTTACCCGCCAGTTTTAATAGAATATGCTCTGACAGAATAGGGATATCAGCTTTGCGTTCACGCAATGGTGGTACATGTAATTCGATCACATTAAGCCGATAAAATAAATCCTGACGAAAGGTTCCTTTTTCCACGCATTCTGCAAGATTTTTATGTGTTGCGGATAAAATTCTGACATCGACATTGATCTCTTCGTGGCATCCCACCGGCCGAATAGCTTTTTCCTGAATCGCCCGTAACAGTTTGACCTGCATCATCAACGGTAAATCGGCAACTTCATCGAGAAATAGTGTGCCACCATGAGCATGTTGGAATAATCCCTGTTTATCGGCAACTGCGCCGGTAAACGCGCCTTTTTTGTGGCCAAAAAATTCGCTTTCCATCAGTTCGTTGGGTATCGCCCCACAGTTTACCGGAACAAAAGCCTTATCGGAGCGGGCACCAAGATCATGAATTAACCTTGCCACCAACTCCTTCCCCGTCCCGGATTCACCGCTGATATAAACCGGTGCTTGACTGCGTGCCAGTTTGGCAACTTTACCCCGCAACTCACGCATCAATCCAGTATCACCTAATAAACGGTCACGTGAACGACGCTCCTTTTTATGAGACCGTTTGGGCGAGAGTTTTAATGCGGCATCCACAAGCTCGCGTAATACTCTTAATTTCAATGGTTTGGAGACAAAATCAAACGCACCGGATTTTAATGCTGTGATTGCTAAATCCATATTGCCATAAGCAGTCACCACGGCAATGGGAAGCTCCGGATAACTGGTTTGAATTTTTTTTACCAGTTCCAGTCCGTCGCCATCCGGCAATCGCATATCGGTAAAACATAAATCAAAGGATTGTTGTGCCAGAAGTCTTTCAGCTTCAGCGATACTCTCAGCGGTAACACAATCTATCGACATGCCTGACAGCGTCATCGACAATAAATCAAGAATGTCAGGTTCATCATCGACAATCAATGCTTGTGGATTCATTGGATAAACTCTTGTCTTTGCAGTGGATAACTAATTCTGAAACAACTGCCAAACTCCGGCAGGTAACTTAATCTGGCACCATTTGCCTGGCATAACTCACGCGCCAGATATAACCCCAAACCTGTGCCACCAGTGCGTTCTGAATGAAAAGGTTCAAACAAATGCTGCATCGCTTGAGGACTGACACCTGCTCCGTTATCAATCACATCAATATGGATATCTTCAGACTGTAACGTAATACGGATTTCAATGGGCAGTTCTTGTGCTTTATCGGCATAGTGCCATGCATTATCTATCAAATTCCATATTACCTGATGTAATTGTTCCTCATCGGTGCAGATGCGAGCCAAAGGTGCTGCCGAGGTCAGTACTATTTGCCGCCGGAAAATATGTTTAATTTCACAATATTCGTCCACCAGCTTTTCCAGCCAGGGACTTAAAACCACCACGGTAGGATCGATATTTTTGCGTCGGCTCATTTCCAGAATGGTTTCAATAATGTTATCCATCCGAACACTATGTCGCTGAATAATCTCCGTCAGCTTGCTCACAGAAGCATCGCCATTCAACGATTCAGCCAACAACTCACTGGCATGACTGATAGCGCTTAATGGGTTGCGAATCTCATGTGCAATACTGGCGGTTAAACGACCCAGTGAGGCTAATTTTAATTGCTGAGCCTGTTGCGCCATTGCAGTAGTGTTTTCAATAAATACCAGTACTTCACCAGAATCCAACTCTGTTGCGCGGGCTAGTAGCTCAGGCAAATCAGCTCGGGCCTGAAAGGGTTTAAAGGGATCCGGTAAATGTTGTTTCCAGCACCAGATTTGTTCCGCTAATTCCGGAACATATTGTTTGAGTAAAAACTGTGTCGGAAGGTTTTCTATTCCCATAAATTGAGATGCAGATTGATTACAAAGAGACACCCTTCCCTGCTCATCCAGAACCAAAACAGCGACCTGCATCCGGCTGATAATATGTTGATTCAGATTGGCCAGCTTATTCAGATCCTGAGCCTGCTGTTCAGCAAGCAATTGCGAGCGCTGCATGGTTCGCGACAACAGTTGCGCCAGAACAGCCGTAATAAAAAAGATTGCCCCCAACATCCCGGCTTGGGCAAAGTGGCTTTGGCCAAGTCCAATCAATTCCGCATAAACCGCTTCAAGTAAAACCGATAATGTGGCTATGGCCGCAATAAATACCGCCAAACGGCCTGGAATTAAAGCACCACCGGCGACCACCACGACTACCAGCAAGGCTCCCAGACCACTTTGCAAACCACCAGCAGCATGAATAATCAACGCCAGTGCGATAATATCGATAATCAGCTGAATACTGCATTGCGTGACAAATACTCCCCAGTGCCGACTGGAAAAGATCATCAGCAGTACAGCAACCATCAGGTAACTCAGGCTAACGAAATGATGTAATAAAGGGTATTTATTACCAATAAATTCTGGCGCTAACTCCAGGTAAAAGGCGACAAACAGGGTGGCAGCCAGAAACAGGCGATAACCAGAAAATAGCGTCAGAGCACGCCAGGAAGCCTGATCCTGATCCGATTTACTGGAGGTGAAATATTCGCCAGCCATTATTTTTGTTGCTGATAAGCCTCAAGATGCTCTGTAGTACAAAAATAATGCTGATTTTTTTGAATGGCTTCCTGTTCCAGTAAATGCAAACCACATTGTTCACAACGCACCATTTTTTCAGCTTGCTCGATTTGCCTTTCATTTTTTATCTTGCGATACAAATTACGGAAGATTACATATAACAGCAGGCCTATCGCCAGCAGGATCAAAATTCGCATGTTTTACCTCAAAAAAAGGGCATCCAATATAGGATACCCTTTCTTGTTCTGTTGTTGATACAGCAAGGGGCTGTTTATCTTTCACCGCCCCTGATACTAGATCAACAATTGCTAGCCACGGGAAGCACGCTTGCGCTCATGCTCCAGCAGGAGTTTTTTCCGTACTCTGATGGATTTAGGTGTAACTTCCAGCAATTCATCTTCACCGATAAATTCCAGCGCCTGTTCCAAACTCATACGAATTGGCGGAACCAGAGCAATTGCTTCATCCGTACCAGAAGCACGAACGTTGGTTAGTTGTTTACCTTTCAGGGCATTAACCACCAAATCGTTATCGCGTGAATGAATACCGATAACCATACCTTCATAAACTTCATCACCATGACCAACAAACATACGGCCACGTTCCTGCAGGTTAAAGATAGCAAAAGCGACTGCTTTACCAACACCATTGGCAATTAACACGCCATTCTGGCGCTTACCAAAGGTTCCCGGTTTCACTGGCGCATAATGATCAAATACGCTGTAAATTAACCCTGTACCCTGGGTAGCAGTCAAAAATTCAGTACGAAAGCCAATCAAACCACGTGATGGAATAATAAAGTCGAGACGAACACGACCTTTACCATCGGGTGCCATATCTTTCAATTCACCGCCGCGAGTACCCATTTTTTCCATCACGGTACCCTGATGCGTATCTTCAACATCAATGGTCACCGCTTCGTATGGCTCTTCTTTATTGCCATTCACTTCACGAATAATCACTTCTGGACGTGAAACCCCCATCTCGAAACCTTCGCGACGCATGTTTTCAATCAATACAGAAAGATGTAATTCACCACGACCGGAAACACGGAATTTATCCGGATCTTCCACCAGTTGTTCGACTTTTAATGCCACATTATGGATTAACTCACGATCCAGACGTTCGCGGATTTGTCGGGTAGTAACAAACTTGCCTTCTTTACCGGCAAACGGGGAATTGTTGACCTGAAAGGTCATGGTGACGGTTGGTTCATCCACACTTAGTGGTGGTAATGCTTCAACAGCACTTGGATCACATAACGTATCAGAAATATTCAGTGGATCCAGACCGGTAAAGGCAATGATATCGCCGGCATGCGCTTCTTCAACTTCTTCACGACGCAGCCCCATAAAACCCATAACCTGCATTACACGGCCATTGCGTTTTTTGCCTTGAGGATCAATTACGGTAACCGGCATATTGGTTTTCACTTTACCGCGCTCAATACGGCCGATGCCGATAACACCCACATAGCTATTGTAATCCAGTGACGTTACCTGCATACGGAATGGGCCATCAGGGTCAACCGCAGGAGGATTCACTTTATCCACAACCAGTTGGAATAAAGGCGTCATATCACCATCACGAACCGTATCTTCCATACCGGCAAAACCGTTCAATCCAGAGGCGTAAATTACATCAAAATCCAATTGTTCATCGGTCGCATCCAGATTGGCGAACAGATCAAATGTTTGATCCAAAACCCAACCTGGACGAGCACTTGGTTTATCAATCTTATTGATGACGACGATTGGTTTAAGACCTAATGCCAACGCTTTTTGAGTCACGAAACGCGTTTGCGGCATAGGGCCTTCTGAAGAGTCGACCAGCAACAATACTGAATCAACCATCGACAGAACACGTTCAACTTCACCACCAAAATCGGCATGGCCTGGTGTATCCACAATATTGATGCGGTAGTCATTCCAGCGGATGGCTGTATTTTTGGAAAGGATGGTAATACCACGCTCACGTTCCAAATCATTGGAGTCCATTACCCTTTCCTGTAACTCTTCATGTTCACTGAAAGTACCGGACTGACGCAGCAACTGATCGACCAGGGTGGTTTTACCATGGTCAACGTGCGCGATGATGGCTATGTTACGTAGTTTGTTTATATCTCTAGAATTATTACTCATAAAATCAGTTCATTAAGGCATGGCTGGCATGCGCTGTTAAAAAATGTCCCGTTGGGGACCACAATCACTTCAGATTATCCACCACAAACGGGGCAATACTTTTTTGCAGATGAGCATGGAGTGATAAATTGCCCGCCACAACGTGCCCTTTATCCAAAACCTTGTCACCGCCGGTAAAGTTCGTTACCGAACCACCTGCTTCTTCAACCAACAATTTACCGGCCGCCAAATCCCAGTTTTCCAGACCAATTTCCCAATAACCATCGACTCTTCCGGCTGCAACATATGCCAGATCAAGCGCTGCCGAACCGGCACGGCGAATATCCGCCACCTTTGGAAAAACTGCGGCAAACATTTGCATATAAGCATCAATATGTTGCGGATATTTGAAAGGAAAGCCGGTAGCAATCAATGCCCCGTTGAGATCTTTACGTTTGGTAACACGCAGTCGGCGATCATTCAATTTTGCACCTTCGCCGCGACTGGCAGTAAACAGTTCATCGCGCATTGGATCAAATACCACTGCATGATCGATGCGGCCTTTGACCATGACACCTATTGATACGCAGTAATGCGGAAAACCATGCAGATAATTTGTTGTGCCATCCAGCGGATCGATGATCCAGACAACATCATTTTGTCCTGTTTCACCCGACTCTTCAGCCATGATTGCGTGTTCGGGATAGGACTTTTTAATGGTATTAATGATTTCCTGTTCCGCCATGCGGTCAACATCGGTGACAAAATCATTCAAACCTTTAGCGGTGATTTCCAAATGATCGACGTGTTGTAAAGAACGCATAATCAGGCTACCAGCCTGACGAGCCGCACGAACGGCTATATTAAGCATCGGATGCATAGAACAAATTTTTCCAGAGCAAAAATAAAGAATGTGACAGAAATAGCAAGATACTATTCCCGTCAAAAAAAAGAGAGCATAATTATACCAACTATCGCCATCGATTCGCAGTTTAAATTTGTGGCAATAGACAGCATAAATATTTCCTGCTAGCCTTTTATCAGGCTTGCATTTACAAACGAAATGGAAATGCTACCAACCCTAGTACACTTTAAGGAGATACAAATGAAATCATTAGCTAAACTGGGCGCCGTTATCCTGCCTTTGGCATTACTGACTGCATGTGCAAATACTGCTGAAATGGAAGCATTAAAAGGTTCAGTTGAATCCGCACAATCAACAGCTGATTCTGCTTTAGTTGCAGCTCGCAACGCGCAAAGTACTGCTGATACTGCACAACGTACTGCAACTGATGCTGAAATGGCTGCTGTCAGTGCTTTAAGTGCTGCTGAAGATGCTCAAGCACAAGTTGATGCATGCTGTGCCAAAATTGATCGTATGTTCGAAAAAGCCATGAGCAAATAATCTAACCTTTTATTTAGTTCATGCTTAAAAACAAAAAGGCCGGGATATTAATCCCGGCTTTTTTGGTTGTGAAATTTGCTGTTCTGATTAGAACATTTCTTCCGATAAATGCGCTGGCCAAACAGTAATACCTGCCGTAGCGGAAATTTTATCTGCCGCTTCACGCGCAGCTTCCAACGTATCAAATGGACCGACCACCACTTCATCTACAGCCTTATTTTGTAACGGCCAGAATTTGTCCTGCATATTCAAATCTTCTAATGCCTTACGCATTTTCGCTCCGGTTTCCAGCTTTAAGCCGCCGTGGACAAACCAGACATTATCAACGATCTTTTCTTCCTGCTGATTGAGTTGTTTAACCACACCATCTGAAGTCATCACAATCTCTTCAGCAAACGGCCAGTCCTGCTCTGACAATACAGAATCCTGAGCACCCAAAACGGCCATCACCATCGGTGTCATATTACCGCTCACACCATCATACATTTCCGGTATGGGCTTCTGTGCTTCCAGGAAAAGTTTTCCATTCGACACTGCAGCTTTATACGGTTGATGGATTATGTTCACTTGGGTATTCAATGACACTACACTATATAAATGCTCTATGTCTTCCGGATATAAACGTATACAGCCACTGCTGACACGTAAGCCAACGCCATAAGGTTTGGAGGTTCCATGAATCAAATAGCTTGGATTGGACAAACGCATTGCTCGCGTGCCCAATGGGTTATTTGGGCCGGGGGGAACGACTGCAGGCAGAATATCTCCTTCCGCTGCATGTTCCTTGCGAACGGACTCCGGAGGTGTCCATGATGGGTTCTCGCGTTTTTGAATAATCGATAACTTACCTAATGGTGTATCGCGACCTTCACGACCAATACCGATGGGATGCGTCACTACTTTTTGTAATTGATCACCTTGTTTTGGCAAGAAATAATATAAGCGCATTTCCGGGATATTAATGACCACACCTTTTCTTGGCGCGTCAGGAATTATAAAACGGTTGGGGATTAATACCGGTTGATTATCACCGGGTAACCACGGGTCCAGATTTGGATTTGCTGCCACCATATCGGTATAGCCCAAATCAAATTTACGACCAATATCCAGTAACGTATCTTCATGGCGGCTGTAGACAATAAGGTTGTGTCCAATGACACGCGCTTCTTCATCAGCCAATTCAAACGTTGTAGCACCGACTGGCAGCATCAACAAACCGCTCGCCAAACCGATAAATAAACGACTAATCATTAAAAACCTATAGAGTTAAGAGTGAATAAACAGCGGCTATTGTACAATGTTCCGCAAAAACTGTTACTACTGGACTTGCTGGGCGAATAAAAAGTCTTCAGCAGTGGTGGTTATGAAAAATTAACAAGCTCAGGGTCTGTTTATCTTTCATAATCGCCTCTGTTGTGACTGAAAATGCACCAATCAAGGCGCGAGGAGAGCAGTTTAGTCATTCTAAATAAACGACGAGCAACACGGAGTGGTGCATTTTCAGCCCCAACCCGAAGGGCTGGGACTATTTTTCCGCCCTACGGCGTTGGGAATGACTTATGTAGAATGACTACGTCGCATCATTACCGCCATGTTGGACAAAAAAATTGCCTCCAGCAGTGGTGGTTATGAAAGATTAACAGACCCTAGTGATGATTTGCCCGCTTAAACAGTCTACAATCGCAGGCTGTGATTTTTTTGTTTTATACAGATAGAAGCCCATGATGAAATACATTCTGCCGTTGTTCCTGTTGCTCACACTTAGCGCGTGCTCCTTCTTTTCAGGTAGAGACCCGGTAGTTGCTGAAGAAAGCTGGACTGTAGAGCGCGTTTATGCCGAAGCTAAAGCCGCCCTGAATATTAATGATTACCGCACGGCAATCGAATATTACGAACAACTTGAAGCACGCTTCCCGTTTGGTGAGTATGCGCAGCAAGCCTTGCTGGATTCTGCTTATGCTTATTACAAAACAGACGAGCCTGAAACGGCTATCGCCACCCTGGACCGCTTTATGCGAGTGTATCCGCTTAACGAAAACATTGATTATGCAATGTATCTGCGTGGTCTGATTAACTTTAACCGTGATATGGGCATTCTGGAAAAATACATTCCCCGTGATGAGACTCAACGGGATCCTGGATCAGCATTACAGGCACTGCGTGACTTCACTACGTTGGTCAACCGCTTTCCCACTAGCCGTTACAGTGATGATGCAGCTCAACGTGTAGTGTATCTACGCAATCGCCTGGCCCAGCATGAATTGCACGTTGCAAGTTATTACATGCGCCGAGCTTCCTATCTGGCAGCGGCCAATCGCGCTAAGTATGTTATTGAGAATTATCCACGTACTCCGGCCATGCCAGATGCTCTGGTGATAATGGCAAAAGCCTATAAGATCCTGGAGCTAAATGATTTATCAGAAGATGCTGTACGCGTTCTGGAAGCAAACTACCCGGGACATCCAGGAGTTGCGGAAGTACGTAAAACGACGCTGTTTGATTAACAGCGTCGTCTTTGGTAGATATTAAATAGCCGCTTCACCATCTTCACTGGTACGAATGCGAATGGCACGCTCCAATGGCGTAACAAAAATCTTACCATCGCCGATGCGCCCGGTATGAGCGGCTTTGGTAATTGCTTCAATACAGGCATCAACTTGATCATCTGCCAATACAATTTCCATTTTTACTTTCGGTAAAAAATCCACAACATACTCAGCACCACGATACAATTCAGTATGGCCTTTTTGTCTGCCAAAGCCTTTAACTTCGGATACCGTCATGCCCGTGACTCCGATATCGGACAATGCTTCACGCACGTCATCCAGTTTAAAAGGTTTAATAATGGCTTCAATTTTTTTCATGTGATTGCCTACTCTATTGTTGATGTTACGGTATACCCTGATGTTATCGGATAGCGACGATCTCTGCCAAATGCTCTTCCGGTAATACGAATTCCGGGAGGAGCCTGCCGCCGTTTATATTCACTACGATCTACCATTTTGATGACCTGTGCAACCGTTTCTGCATCAAATCCCGATGCCACCAAATCCTCAAAACAGCCATCTTTGGCAATATAGGCTTCCAGGATTTCATCAAGTATTTCATAGGCGGGTAATGAATCCTGATCCACCTGGTCTGCTGAAAGCTCAGCGGAAGGTGGTCGACTTATGATGCGTTCAGGAATGATCGCCGATAAACTGTTGCGATAGCGTGCAAGCTTATAAACCAGCGTTTTATACACATCCTTTAATGGCGAAAAACCACCCGCCATATCTCCATATAATGTGGAATAACCAACGGCCATTTCACTTTTGTTACCAGTAGAAAGTACCATGGCGCCAGTTTTGTTGGATATTGCCATCAGCAATACACCGCGACAACGCGCCTGAATATTCTCTTCTGTGGCATCAGGCTGGGTACCAGCAAAAACATCTTCCAACTCACGTAGAAAGGTCTGAAACAGATTTTCAATATTAATGTTTCGATATTGAACACCCAAGATCGTAGCCATTTCTGCTGCATCATCCAGGCTGATTTGTGAGGTATAACGCGATGGCATCATCACTGCCTGTACTCGCTCAGCTCCCAATGCATCGACAGCCAGCGCCATGGTCAATGCAGAGTCAATCCCACCCGATAAACCAATTACGACACCCGGAAAGCGGTTTTTTTCAACATAATCACGTAAGCCACAGACTAATGCCTGGTAGACCGTTTCCAGCTCTTCCATCAACGGTTGTTGTGGCCCGCTGAGTTCAATGCCATGTTCGGTTTTATGAAGTGTTATCGGTACCAATGCTGTAGCAAACTGAATAGCCTGTACACATTTTTCACCTATAGCATTTACTGCAAATGAGGCACCATCAAATACCAGTTCATCCTGGCCGCCAATCTGGTTCACATATAGAACAGGGACATTATTTTCGCGAGCCCGCTGGCCTACTTCCGCTTCGCGTAACTGGGTTTTATCTTGTTTAAACGGCGAGGCATTGAGATTCACAATGATTTCGGCACCAGCATCCACTGCCTGTGATGAAGGTTCAATAAACCAGATATCTTCGCAAATGGTCAGACCAATTTTGAACTGGTTAATCTCAATAATAGTCGCTTCACGTCCTTCAATGAAATAGCGTTTTTCATCAAATACACCGTAATTAGGCAATTTTTGTTTGAGGTATTGGGCGGTGATGTGTTTTTTGTTGATCACTGAAGCGGCATTAAATAATTCTTTGCCAACTTCCCCGAGCGGGTGACCGACAATAATCGTAATATCATCAATTTGCTGACAAAGCGTCTGCAAGGCTTTATCGACCCGCTTTAACAAACCGGGTCGCAGTAACAAATCTTCAGGTGGATAACCGGTCAGGCATAGTTCGGGAAACACAACCAGCTCAGCATCATGCTCTTGTCTTGCTTGCTGGGTGGCAGCAATCACCTTTCTGGTATTGCCAGCGACATCTCCCACAACCGGGTCGGTCTGTGCCAGTACTACCCGAATTTGATTATTGGCCATTACTTTTTCATCAGTTGCAGCATGGTTGAACCAATTTCTGCCGGTGAACCTGCAATCGCTACGCCGGCTGCTTCCAGCGCTGCAAGTTTGGCTTTGGCAGTACCCCGTCCACCGCTGATAATAGCCCCGGCATGCCCCATACGTTTTCCTGCTGGAGCGGTTAAACCGGCAATATAAGCTGCAACAGGTTTGGTGACATATTGCTTGATATACTCCGCAGCTTCCTCTTCAGCCTGACCGCCGATTTCTCCGACCATAACAATGCCTTCGGTCAGGGGATCAGCTTCAAACAACGCCAGACAATCAATAAAATTCATGCCATGTATCGGATCACCACCAATTCCGACACAGGTGCTTTGACCCAGCTCATTCTGAGTGGTTTGATAAACCGCTTCATAAGTCAGGGTACCGGATCGCGAGACAATACCGATTTTGCCGGGCAAATGAATACTGCCAGGCATAATGCCAATTTTGCATTCACCCGGCGTGATCAGACCAGGACAGTTTGGCCCGATTAATCTGGCCTCATAGGATTTCAGCGCGTGCTTTACCCGCAACATGTCCAGTACCGGAATACCTTCGGTGATACAGGCAATCACTTTAATGCCAGCATCAGCTGCTTCAAGTATGGCATCAGCAGCGAATGCCGCCGGAACATAGATCATGCTGGCATCAGCACCGGTTTCGTTGACGGCTTCATGCACCGTATTAAATACCGGCATATTCAGATGCGTTTGCCCCCCTTTACCGGGTGTGACCCCACCAACGAACTGTGTGCCATAGGCAATAGCCTGCTCGGAATGGAAAGTGCCCTGTTTGCCGGTAAAACCCTGACAGATAACTTTGGTGTCTTTATTAACCAAGATACTCACGTGTTTATTACTCCCCTGCCGCAGTGACAGCCATGGCTGCTGCTTCAGTTAAATCCTGTGCTACGCGTAAATTCATTCCACTGTTTTCCAGTAATGTGCGGCCCAAATCGGCATTGGTACCTTCCAGGCGAACCACCACCGGCAACGATAAACCAACTTCCTTGGCAGCCTGCATAATGCCTTGAGCAATTAGGTCACAGCGCACGATTCCGCCAAAGATATTCACCAGAATGGATTTCACTTTTTTATCAGATAAAATCAACTTGAACGCTTCAGCAACGCGATCTGCAGTCGTACCACCACCAACATCAAGGAAATTGGCCGGTTCACCTCCCTGCTTCTGTATCAAATCCATGGTGGCCATTGCCAACCCGGCACCATTGACCATACAGGCCACATTGCCATCCAGAGCAATATAATTCAGTCCAAAATCACGCGCGATCACTTCAGCTGGATTTTCCTGGCTTGGATCAAATAATTCAGCCAAATCCGTGTGACGATATAAAGCGTTATCATCGACATTGATTTTGGCATCCAATGCCAGTAAATCTCCGGATTCGGTCACCACTAACGGGTTAATTTCCAACAGGCTGATGTCTTTTTCACAAAACAGCTGATAGAGGTTTTGCATCAGTTGCTGTAACTGCTTGAAGGCTGCACCGGTTAACTGCAAAAAGAAACCCGCCTGACGACATTGATAGGGTTGCAGACCGGCGGCTGGATCGACGTAGAGATTTAAAATAGCTTCCGGCGTTTTCTCGGCGACTTCTTCAATATCCATTCCGCCTTCAGCTGAAATCATAAATACAACACGTTGCGTGACGCGGTCGACCAGTAAGGCGAGATATAATTCACGGGCAATTGATGATGGGGTTTCAATCCAGATTTTATTTACCGGTAAGCCCTCTGCCGTCGTCTGGTGTGTCACCAGCTGACTTCCCAGCATCGCATTTACCGCATCCTTCACCGCATCCAGGTTATCTTCAACGCGCACCCCGCCCGCCTTACCACGTCCGCCGCTATGCACCTGGGCTTTTACGACCCAACGTTCACCACCAATTGCTGTAATGGCAGATTCCACTTCATCAGCAGTAGCTATCATCTGTCCTTTAGGTGTTGCGATGCCATATTGGTTAAACAATTGTTTTGCCTGATACTCATGCAGGTTCATGTTGAGTTCGCCTTGTATGTCTTTATTATTGCTGAACAGCAGTGCCAACAGTTAAACGTCATATTTTCGCCCATCAAGGTAATAATTACCATCATCTGACATGATATAGTTGCGTGCTGAAAACCAATACGGAACAGCATATGCGTACTCTCTACCCTGATATCGAGCCTTTTCACAGCCAGCTATTATCCTGTGAAGAAATGTTGGATGGTCGACATCATGAGGTTTATTTCGAGCAGTGCGGCAATCCTCAGGGAATCCCGGTGATATTTTTACATGGTGGTCCTGGCTCAGGTAGTCGCCCACAGCACCGCTGTTATTTTGATCCTGAGTTATATCACGTTATTTTATTTGATCAGCGTGGTTGCGGACGTTCGTTACCAGCAGGTGAACTGGAACATAACACCACCGATTATCTGATAGCGGATATGGAAGCCATTCGTAAATTACTCGATATTGATAAGTGGATGTTATTTGGTGGTTCCTGGGGAGCAACCTTAGCATTAGCCTATGCCCGACAGCATCCCCAAAATGTCTCAAACATGGTGTTACGCGGCACTTTTCTTGGCAGACAACAGGATATTAACTGGGTTTACGCTGCCGGAGGCGCATCCAAAGTGTTTGCTGAAGCCTGGCATGAACTGGTGAAAGATTTGCCGGAAAAAGAGCAACAGACACCGTTGGCGTATTTTTATCAGAAATTAACCCATCCGGATGTCTCTCAACAGGTAATCGCTGCCAATACATTACAAAACTGGGAAGCCACCATCGTGATGCTCCGCGATCGACATTATCAACCCGATGCTGAGCAATCGCCGGGGCCACTGGCACACTCCAGAATCCAATTGCATTACGCGTTGAATAATTGTTTTCTGGCAGACCAGCCTTTGTTGGAAAGCATTGAATCCATTAATCATCTCCCGGCAACCATTATTCATGGCCGCTACGATATGGTGTGTCCAATGCAGCAATCGTGGGAAGTCTATCAACGCTGGCCGAATGCACAGTTTGAAGTGTTGCCTTTGGCTGGACACGCAGCAAGCGAGCCAGCGATTATTGATGCGCTGGTGAGAACGACAGATCAATTGGCATCACAACTGAAATGATTGCATTGCTACAACGTGTCCGTCAGGCGGATGTGACTATCAATGAAAATCAAACCATTGCTCAAATCGGACAAGGTTTGCTGGTATTGATTGGTATAGAAAAAACCGACACGATGGCTGTTGCTGGTCGATTGTTAAAACGCATTTTAAACTATCGGGTATTCAGCGATGCAGACGACAAAATGAATTTAAGTTTGCTGGATATAAAAGGTGATTTATTGCTGGTACCGCAATTTACCTTGCCCGCTGATACCCGTAAAGGCAATCGCCCCAGCTTCACGCCTGCTGCACCGCCCGATCAGGGCAAACAATTATTTGATTATTTGCTGGCGCAGGCACGACTGCAAACTCTCACGGTTGAAGCCGGACAATTTGCTGCTGATATGCAGGTTTCACTGACCAACGATGGGCCAGTCACTTTCTGGTTACAGGTTAATTAATTCGACGGATCTTTATGCGTATATTACTCAATTTTTTACTTGGCATAGCCTTAGTAATCATTTGTATCGGTGCATTAATGCTGATTCCATCACCACAACCGACATCTCCGAAACCTTGGGAAATTACGGTTATGCCTGATAACGAAATTGAAGTGATGGGTGTGCACTTAGGTACCACTACTTACGGAGAAATCCAGCAGTTATGGCGTGAAGCTGGGGAAGCGGCCCTGTTTATTTCTGAAAACGATAATATCTCTGCTGAAGTATTTTTTGAATCAATTAACCTTGGCGGGCTATCGGCGCGGGCGGTGATTAATCTGCAAGTCGCTGAGGATAAATTACAAACCATGGCTTCAAGAGCGGCTTCAGCCAAACTCCAACCCAGCGGGGCTAGACGTTATGATCCTGCATTTGATGATAAGCAGTATTTATTGTCTGCTCCAGCAATAGCCATTACTTATATTCCATCGGTACGTCTTGATGAGGAGATGGTGCGCACGCGCTTTGGTGAGCCTGAAAAAATCAGTTATGAAACGGAAGAAAATCCAGCACAAACCTGGCATTATCCAAACAACGATCTTACTATCAGGCTTCATCCTGATGAGCGATCGGTGCTGACTTATACCGCTCGGACATTCTGATCCGTTGCTTTTATGTAATCCATCAGTTCGTCCAAATTAATGGCTTTACTGAAATAAAACCCCTGGGCTCGTTTGCACTGACTCTTACGTAAAAATGCCAGCTGTTCTGCAGTCTCAACACCTTCCGCAACCACTTCTAATGCGAGGCTTTTGGACATCGCTAAAATCGCATTTACGATAGCCGCATCGTCACTGTCCTCTGTTACATCACGAACAAACGTCCGGTCAATTTTCAATACATTGAGCGGAAACTGCTTCAAGTAAGATAATGAAGAATAACCGGTACCAAAATCATCAATTGCCAGGGTAATACCAAGCAAACTCAATTCTCGTAAGGTCTGAACAGCTTGCTCAGTGTTCTCCATTAATAAACTTTCAGTGATTTCCAATTCCAGGTTTTTTGCAGGCATCCCGGTCTGTTCAAGCAAATTACGAACAAAATTGATCAGTAAATTACCCTTAAATTGTCGTCCGGAAAGGTTTACCGCTATTAAAAAGTCATCCGGCAAATAATTTCGATTCGCCATAAATGCTTCACAGGTTTTTTTCAAAACCCACTCGCCTACCGTGTTAATAAGTCCAGTATCTTCCAATACTGGGACAAAAATCGCTGGTGAAACATCTCCCCATTGCTCTGTATGCCAACGTAATAACACCTCAGCACCTGCAACACGGCCTGTTTCCAGATCAATTTGCGGTTGAAATTGCAGATAAAACTCTTGCAATTCAACTGCACGACGCAAACTGGTTTCCATCGCCAGTCGCTGTGATGCCTGGGCATTCATTTCTGAAGAGTAAAACTGAAAATTATTACGTCCACTACTTTTGGCATAGTACATTGCCGCATCTGCGTTACGTACCAGCATATCTACATCACGCCCATCGGCAGGGTACAAGCTGATTCCGATACTCGGACTGATATTAACTTCAATATTATCCAGCATATAAGGCAATGCTGTGGTGTTTAGAATTTTTTCAGCCACTTTGCCGACATATCGAGCAGAATTGACGTCTTCCAGAATCACGGTAAATTCATCCCCGCCCAATCTAGCGACAGTGTCGCTGTCTCTGACACAGGAACGAATACGTCGTGCCACCTCGCACAAGAGAATGTCACCAGCTTTATGGCCCAATGAATCATTTATATGTTTGAAATGGTCCAAATCAAGAAAAAATACGGCCAGGCGACCATTTTGACGTTTGGCTTTATGAATGGCATGTTCGAGGCGATCTTTGAAGACACCACGATTAGGCAAGCCCGTCAAAATATCGCTGCTGGCTAAACGGGTCAGCCGTTCTTCATTTTGTCGTTGATGTGTGACATCTTCATACAGCCAGATTGATCCCGCAGCCGGATTTACCGGATCAATTATCTGGCCAGCGACCGCACACCAGAATTTTTCCCCATTGGCACGAATCATTTCAACCTGGGCTTCAAAGTTCTCTGCTTCAGATAATGTGTTATAAGCCTGCTCGCCAAAGCGTTCAAAGGCTTCCTCACTTGGATGCAGACATAACGTACTTTGTCCTTCAATATCCTCACGGGCAAACAAAAACAATTGTTCGAATTTATTATTCACCCGAATAATATGGCGATTCTTGATAAAGGCAATACCGACCATGGCATTTTCCAGAATGGCATTTAATTCATTACTAGTTTGCACTAACGCCAGTTTGGTTCGTTTCCATGAACTGATATCCGAAATCACGCAAACCCAGATATCATCATCAAACTCTGATAAAGGACTAAGCGAAACCCACATAGAAAATACATCGCCGTGCCAGTTAACGCCTTCAAATTCGCGGTTATCTTTCTGTATCCGATTGATATCAGTAAGCGACTGGATTCTTTCAGATGGTGCAAAAAAACGCAGTATTTTCTGACCAGCCAGCTGGCATTCGCTGGCTTGTAAAATTTTTTCTGCTGCAGGATTGCACGAACTGATAGTTCCATCCGCCTGTAATGCCAGAATGGCTTCAGGAACGCCATTTAAAATAGCACGAATATGCGTTTCCCTGACTTCCAGTGAATGTTTTGTTTCATCCAATTTCGCAATTAAACTCTGCGTTTGCGCTGCAAACACATTAAAATCACTGGCCAGTAAATTAAATTCACTCTGACCATTGTTTGTTGGCATGCGGGTATCAAATTTTTGTGCTGACAACGCATGCATCGCTTTACGCAATCGTTGCATCGGTTGATTGATCTGTGCCGTCATAGTAAACACAAACCAGGTTATCCCCAGAGCAAGAACAAAACAGCTGATAATCACCCACCATCTGGCCGTTTTGGCCAGCGCGGCTGATTCTTGGGTTCTGGCTAATCCCTGCTCCCCGGCTCGGGTGGAAAGATTATTTAGATTGAGCATCAGCATTTTCAGAATATTCAATCCCTGTTGCTGCACTGCCTGAGACGTTTTATAGGCCTCCATTTGACGGATCCGCAACTGATAGATGGAATTATCCTCATCAATAACGAGGTGAATAAAGCTATCAATATGCTGTTGTAATTTGTCTGCCAACACCAATAACTCAGAGTGAGTTTGCAAATGTTGTTTAATGATCAAAATATCATTATGTAACATTGATACCAGCTCACGAATATCGTTTTCCCGAAGGCTGAGCAATAAATCCGGATTTTGTGTCTCCCGGAGTTGCTGACTTAAGTTACTGATGCGTAACACATTGAGCATGAGTGAATAACTGCTTCGCTCAACGGTCGTGTAATTCTGGATTAATGCAGCCGTTTCAGGTTCCTCGTCTACCACTTTATTAGCACGTAATGTTTGCAATTTTAGTGTCACGGCCAAATCAATTTTTCCGGTAATTGATTCGGCCAGACGTTGTATCTCTCTGGTCAGCACAGATACATTGTTTGCACGTTGTTCAAGTTGATCGGAAAGTTGATGCTGCAGCTGCATTTGTTGTAGTAACTGGCTGTCAGTTTCAAGGAATTGCTGATAATATTCAGCCAACACACCGGTTAATTCTGGTTCAATTTCAAGCTGTTGCATATGCCTCAACAAATCTTGCCAACTTTGTTCAAATGCTGATTCAAGCGGTTCTCGTTGAGGAATATGCAGAAGCTGATCAGCATGTTGTGCACTGATAATCTGCTTCTGTCTGGAAATAAACGCCGCTACATTCGTACTGATTTCTCTGGCATTATTCACCAGCGGAAAAACTTGTTCGGTAAGCTGTTGTTGATTTTTGGTGTAATGCTGATGACTGAACATAGCAATCGCTGCCATCAACAATATCATTAATACCGTGACGACCGCCCAGAAGTGTAGCAGGGTTCGGATGCTCCAATTTTTAAACATATTTTCCCTGTTCATCTTGCTCACATCTCATTGATGAAGCTAGTGTGATAACTCAAAATCACGCCACTCGAAAGATTGAAACGTTCCGTTCTCCAATTTGCTGAGCCAGACTTTATTACTTATTTGTGATGAGGAGGGGATGGGAACAACCTGACTTTCTAAACCGATATCCACATCAGCCAGATCATGTAAAGCATTGCTCACGGACTCTCGTGTTATAGAACCATCAATACGTTGTAGGGCCTGGCAAAAGACTTTTGCGACAATATAACCTTCCAAAGAGACTGTATTAGGCTGCAGGCTTTCATCATACGCTGCTAAAGCCTTTCTATATTCATCAACAACTGGCAATTCAGCATCAATTTCCGGTACAACCTGACTGACCAGCACATTTGCATTGACGCCTTTAAGGGATCGCTCCAGAACATGACTACCGACAAACGACACATTAACAAACCAAACATCAGATATTGATTCATGTAACAGCTTGATAAACTTGGCCGAAGGAGCATAGCTTCCTCCCATGAGAATAACTTTAGGTAATTTTTCTGCTTTCAGAATCGTCGCAACAGCCCCTTCCACATTCAACGTATTGCGAGAGTAATAGGCATGGGTCAGAAAATCGACGTGGATAAACCCTCGGGCTTGCAATGCCAGGGTTGCAGCCTGAAATACAGCATTGCCGTAACTATCTTGTTGAGTAAAAAAAGCAATATCCTCGGGTTGAATCCCTGCATCCAACAAACCATTTATCAGCGTGGCAACTTCTTGCCGGTATCCTGGCCGGAAATTGATGATGTACTGACTCGGTGGTTCCGGTCTTAATACATCGCCACCAGAAAACGCTCCTACCAAAGCAATCTTAAACTGCTCGGCAATCGGTACAGTAACGACCGCTGTTGGTGTTCCAACATTGCCAAGCACTGCCACCACCTCATGCTTATTAATTAATTCGCGCATGTTAGCTGCCGCCTGTACTGGCTCATAGGCATCATCCAGAGCCAACAATTCAAGATGATTACCTTTAATACCTCCCACAGAATTAATCTTGGAAAAATATGCGTTTATTCCGGCTTGCATTGACAGTCCCATTTCGGATAGTGGACCACTCAAAGCACTACTCATGCCAACTCGTACATTTTCCGCCAGAACATTTTTCACCAGCATAAGGCTGAAACAACATAGAACAAAAACTCTAATCAACCTTACTATCTTCATTTTGTTCTTTGGTTTCGTTATCTGATTCCGCTTGAGTTTCTTCGGTAATATCATCATCCATTAAAATCCGATTAGCATCACCTTCCATGTCATCATACTGGCCACTGCGCACCGTCCAAAAAAATACGACAACGCCTACCAAACCTAGTAATAACATACCAGGCAATAGTCCATAAATGACTTCCATAGCCTACCTCTTTACTATTCGACTAATCCTGGCAGCATTGCCAATGACAAGTAACGAACTAATCGGCATCGTGATTGCAGCCAGTAAGGGACTGACTAATGCCATCATTGCCAATGGAACCATAATCACGTTATAACTGATGGATAATACAATATTCTGCCGGATGGTGCGTAATGTCCTGGTAGCCAGCTGTCTTGTCAGTGAAAGCTGGCTTAATTGGTTATACGACAAAACGATATCTGCACTTTCAATGGATACGTCTGTTCCCGAAGCCAAAGCAATACCGACATCAGACTGGATCAATGCAGGTGAATCATTAATGCCATCTCCAACCATTGCAACACATTCACCTTGTTGTTGTAATTGTTGAATCACCTGCCGTTTCTCCCCAGGCAAAACCTCTGCTAAGCGCTGCACGTTACCTAACACTGCTGTCACAGAGTTGACTACCTGTTGGCGGTCGCCGCTTAATACAGTGACCTTCATCCCTTGCTCCAACAAATCAGAAATTGTGGTCTTGGCATCTTCTCGTAATGTATCAAACAACCCCAGAATACCGATAAGCTGTTGTTCACGGGCGACAAAAACACAACTGATGCCCTGTTGTTCCAGTTGTTCGACTGTTGCTCGCCATTCACCTTCAAGCGTTACATTGTGAGATAACATCCAGTCAGCCGTACCGACGATAATTTTTTTTCCTTCAATCTCGGCCTTCACACCTCTTCCTGGCGAAGCATAAAACCGGGAAATATCTAATAATGGCAAGTTCTCTGATCGCGCAGCGGATACGATTGTTTTGGCGATGCCATGCTCTGATTTTTGTTCTGCCGATGCAGCAATCTGCAATACTGTTTGTTGTGAAACACTCTCGGCAGTTATGTTTTGAACCAGCGATAATTTACCTTCGGTCAGTGTACCGGTTTTATCAAACACATAATGGGTGACTCGCGATAATGACTCCAATGCAATCCCTTGTTTTACCAGAATCCCATTGCTGGCACCAACGCCACTGGCCACAGCAATAGACATTGGCGTAGCCATGCCAAAAGCACAGGGACAAGTCACCACTAACACCGAAGCTGAAGCCAGTAATGCTGTTTCAAAATCAGTGCCCACCCAGAACATGAAAGTTAATGTCGCCAAAGTTAACGTTACAACAACAAACCAAGGCACGACCTTATCAGCCAGCGTCTGAATGGGGGCTTTGGAGGTTTGCGCCTCGTCCATCAGGGCAATGATCTTTGCCAAGGCAGTATGGCGTAACACCTGTTGTGCTTTCACCACAAAAGCACCTTCATTATTGATACTACCTGCGACCACCGAATCATTCACTTGTTTGCGAACAGGCTGCGATTCACCTGTCAGCATTGACTCGTCAACGGCACTTTCCCCCTCTGTCACAATGCCATCAACAGGAACATTTTCTCCGGGACGAACCAGCACTAAATCCCCTACTTTAACCGAACGGATTGGTACCGTTTTCTGCTCGCCCGTTTCGATTACCGTAGCCAGTTTTGGTTGCAACTCTAGCATACGACGGGTTGCTGATAACGCATTACGTTTGGAAAGCGCTTCCAGATAGCGTCCAATCAAAATAACAAATATAAAGTTTACAACTGTATCAAAGAAAACCTCGCCTTCAACTGAGCCCGTGAAAGTGATATAAGAAGAATAGAGATACGTGGCCGTTGCACCGATAGCAATCGGTAAGTCCATTGTCAGATATAGACTTCGTAATCCACTGATTGCATTGCGAAAAAATGGGTAGCCTGAGTAAAGCAAGGTCGGTGTGGCAATAAAAAACCCCACCCAATGAAACAGATTCCGAAACTCATCCTCTGCTGCACCGGAATAAAGAGCAATCGAAACCCACATCAGATTCATCATGGCAAAACCAGCAAATGCCATACGATAAAGTATTCCACGATGACGTTTTGCCAGCGCCCCTTCTGCTGTTTCCGGATCAAACGGGATGGCTGCATAGCCAAGTTTAGCCAGATGCTGCATTAACACAGATAAAGAGGTTTCTCGGTTATCCCATTTAATTCGACAACGTTTTGCAGTCAAACTAACATCTGCAGACAACACTCCGGGTAATTTATACAGTGCTCGTTCAATTAACCAAACGCAGGCGGCACAGTGAATGCCTTCAATCAAAAGGTAAATTGTTCGTTCATCGTCCAGCTGATCGACATAGTCCACCTGAATTTCATCTATATCATAGGCGTGAAAATCATTAGCTGTTTCTGGAGGTGGGGCAAGCGATTCACCGTCAGGTGTTTTATTATAAAAACCCTGCAATCCTGCCGAATAAATCGTCTGGCAGGCCATACGACAACCATGGCAACAAAACTCATGAGAAATTGTGTTTATTTTTGCAGTAAATTCACCTGGATTTTGAACAGCTAATCCACAATGAAAACATTTGCCAATATCGGCGTGGGCAACGACTTTTGCTTCGGACAAAAAAATTCAACTTACATTAAATTGATCAAGGGTCGATATAGATTCTGCGAGTAACCACAAATTTATCATCGCCGCGCTTGGCTTCAACAATAATGTCCCAGTTACCTGGCAAACCAAACTCAATATCCGCTCCATATCGACCCAGTCCTATGGGATTCATTTCAACCGAAAAATCTTTACGCTGATCTGATGGGCGATAAGCGAATAAGCTGACAGAATCCAATTCTACAGTTCTAGAATTTTTTCCTTGGATCAACACTTCATAAGCCTGACGCTGGTTAACCCGGTTATTGGCCGGAACCATAATGACTCCGCTCCAACCAAGCTCATTTTCTTGCCCCATTTGTACTTCTTTATTAGTGTAGGCTTTGCCGCGCTCGTAATAATTATCTACTACCAAATTGGGTGGCGAGCTAAAAGCCAGGTAGATAAAAACCGCATTTGCTGATAAAAAAAGGCACATAAACCCAAGAAACCCCAATACCCAGGGATTTTTGAGTGCTTGTTTGTTTTCCTGAGAAATTGCCATGAATTTGGGCCCATCAAAGATGCTTTTGTATAGTATTGATATTGCTGAATTGTATAAATTATCTAGCTCTACCTGTCTGACGCCACAAGTCGATACTAAGCTTTCATTCGGTACACAGTAAAAACCATCAGTATTGTAATTTTAAGTGTGTCAATAGTAACGCCATCTGTTATTTCATGCAAAATAGTGCATTGCTGTCTACATAAAATAGAGTGAACAACAATCATTTTGTCGATGGTATTGAACATTACTCAATGAATAACGAGCTGAATTGAACCCACAATTATTCGAACAAAAATTTGTTGAACTGCTGCCAATTTTAAACATAAACATTTACTAATTTAGTTTTTCAAACACAAAAAAAGCCGCTGGTATCGGCTTTTTTTGCTCACAGATAATTTCATTTGTCTTCGGAACTATCTTCCATATTTTTAACAATCTTGTACGCAATTACCCCAATCACCACAATTGTTAATACCACACTGACAATCGCGGCAATTACAACAGCATCTAACCCCATAACATGCTCCTTAACGGATAAGATTCAGTTTAACGTTTATTATTCACCACCACCCAGCTGATGCACATAAATCGCAAGTTTCTTAATCTCGGTTTCGGTTAGACGTTCGATTTCATCACCTTCGTAATATTCTTCAGGATCGTCACCATATTCTTCAGCTTCTATCCGCACAGCAAGTTTTTCATTCCATGCGGGCATCACAGCAACACGTGTTTTTGGATCATTAGCATCGTTCACCCCATGCAGAATAGTATGACGGATTTCGTCCGGTTCCCCTGAAAAACGCCAAATTCTATCGGATAAATTTGCTGAGCCTAATTGTTGCACCCCTTTAGCATCTGCACCATGACACGCTGCACAGCCTTTTTCATTATAGAGTTTCCATTGCGCGTCAGTGGCTTCACCCATTGAATTGCTGATAACAAAACCAACCAGACCATCGACTTCTTCCGTAGTCAGTAAATCAGCATGTGCCGGCATCATTCCTTGTCGCCCTTTCGCCAGGGTTTCGATAATTTTATTGACTGAACCACCATATAACCAGTCATCATCAGCAAGAATTGGATAACCTGCACCTTCTGGGGGAATACCACCTACACCATGGCAAGCAGCGCAATTATCACCATAAAGTACCTTGCTAGAGCCTACGGCATAACGCAATAATTCATCATCTTGAAGAATTTCTTCAGCCGACATCTCAGCAATTCGATTTTCATAGGGTGCCCGCTTGGCTTCAATTTCTGCCAAACCTTCTTTGTATTCGTCGATTTGGCTCCAGCCTAGCAACCCATCGGTACTGTCATTGACTAAAGGTATTGATGGATAAAGTATAAAATAAATAAAAACCATTAAACCGCTTAAATACAAAGCGATGATCCACCAGCGTGGTGGTGGATTTGTCAATTCTCTGATGCCATCCCACTCATGTCCTGTATCAGGACACTCATTTGGGTTTTTATTGTTATCAGCCATCATTTCTCTCCGAATTTTTATCGTCTTCTCTCAGTGGCAGGTCACGGTGGGCTTCAATTTTGTCTTTATTTTTTGGACGTAAAACCCAGAAATACATACCGAACATCAGTATGAAAATAATGACTGTCAATATCGTACCGACCCAATCACTTACGGTCATGGCAGACCAATTGGTTTCAAAGTAAGACAGGAAGTCACTCACGATAGTCTCTTCCTGGTTCAAACTGGATCATTGTGCCAAGGACCTGCAGGTATGCAACCAATGCTTCCATTTCGGTTTTTCCCGACACCATTTCAGCAGCACCAATAATTTCTTCATCAGTATAAGGTACACCCAATACTTTCATCGCTTTAAGACGTTTAGTAATACCCTCTTCATCAATGGTGGCTTGATCAAGCCATGGATAACGAGGCATAACTGATTCTGGTACAACAGAGCGCGGATCACGTAAATGCTGAATATGCCATGCATCCGAGTATTTACCACCAACCCGAGCCAAATCCGGACCAGTACGTTTGGATCCCCATTGAAACGGATGATCATACTTTGACTCTACAGCCAGAGAATAGTGGCCATATCGATCACGTTCATTTCGAAACGGCCGAACCATCTGCGAATGGCATAAATAACAGCCCTCACGTTGATAAACATCACGACCAGCTAACTCTAAGGCGGTATATGGACGTACTCCTTCAAGCTCTTCATATTCCGGAAAAACATCATCCTCAAAGGTAGTATCCAAATAAAACAAAGGCACAATCTCAACAATACCGCCCACAGACACAACAAGTGCTGTGGCAAGTACCAGACCCCACACATTTTGTTCTACCCACTCTTGAAAACTAATGCGTTTGTTAGATTTTTTAGCCATGCTGTTGTCCTCAAATATTCGCTGCAGCAGCCATTTCGGCTGATGGTTTTGCAATTGCGCGGCGAATAGTCACTGTTACATTAAACAGCATGATGACCGCACCCAGGAAGAAGATCAGCCCACCAAATGCTCGCATTGCATAATAAGGATGCATTTGAGCTACTGATTCAACAAATGTGTATGCCAAATTACCGTATTCATCATAGGCGCGCCACATCAAACCTTGCATGATGCCTGATACCCACATTGCTGTGATGTAAATTGCGGTACCTATGGTAGCCATCCAGAAATGCAAGTTAACCAGTTTCACAGAATACATCGTTGTGCCCCACATCCGTTCAACCATATGATACAAGGCCCCCACAGATACCATGGCAACCCAGCCAAGAGCGCCGGAGTGAACATGGCCAATGGTCCAGTCGGTGTAATGGGATAATGCATTGACTGTTTTCGCAGCCATGACCGGACCTTCAAAGGTTGACATCGCATAGAAAGCAAGAGAAACGATCAGGAAGCGTAAAATATAGTCTGTACGTAACTTATCCCATGCACCACTCAGTGTGAACATACCGTTTAGTGCGCCACCCCAGGATGGAATAATCATTGCAAGTGAAATTGCAGCACCCAACGAACCCGTCCAATCTGGAAGTGCTGTATATTGCAGATGATGCGCACCTAACCAGACATAGCCAAAAACCAATGCCCAGAAATGAATAACTGACAAGCGATAGGAGTAAACCGGACGGTTTGCCTGTTTAGGTACAAAGTAATACATGATGCCGAGGAAACCAGCTGTCAGGAAGAAACCAACAGCGTTATGTCCCCACCACCATTGGATCATCGCATCCTGTACACCAGAGAATATCGAATAGGATTTCCACATACTGACCGGAATAGACAAACTATTGACCACATGGAGGTAGGTAATCATGATCATCATTGCCAGGAAAAACCAGTTGGCAACGTAAATATGGGAAACTTTACGTATCGATAAGGTCATGATGAAGTTGAACATGTAACTAATCCAAACAACTGCAATCAGAATATCTAATGGCCATTCCAATTCAGCATATTCTTTAGACTGAGTTAACCCTAAAGGCAAGGTGATGATGGCACCTAAAATAATCAGGTTCCATCCCCAGAAGGTAAACCATGCCAATTTATCACTCCAAAGCCTTACGCCAGAAGTGCGTTGTACGACATAAAAAGCGGTTGCCATTAGCGTTGATCCGGCAAAGGCGAAAATGACCGCGTTAGTATGCAACGGGCGCAGTCGTCCAAAACTGATATAGGGATTATCAAAGTTTAGTACTGGCCAAGCTAACTGCGATGCGATAAAGACACCGAGACCTGTTCCAACTACCAAATAGACACATGCCATATAGGCAAACCATTTGACTACTTCAAAGTTGTACTGTTGTTTCGCCTGCATAGCGATCACACCTTCTCTCTCATGAAAATTCTTGTACTGTTTCTTTGTTGAAGAAACAGAGCCCGGTTTCATTCTGCATAACATTCCAGCTGGATAAATTTTACCGCAAAACAATTCTGAATGATTCAAAACAGTTATACAGATTAATTCTGCTGAATTTCTTCAATTTTCAACTGGCCTAGGACTTGTTAATCTTTCATGTCCACCACTGCTGGCGGCTATTTTTGTCCCGACTAGGCAGAAAGCGGCGGTATGGCCTTCCTGCATAAGTAATTGACAAATGCATCTGGAACGCATTTGAACAGCTTTGCTGGCCGCCTGCGTTGTTAGTCACTTATTTAGAATGACTACAAAAACGTCAGGACAAGCAATGTTCCAGACATTGCTTTTGCATACACTCCATCCATGGAGATAAACGTTTTTGAGCGCAAGCCCCCTTTGGGGTGAGATACATGGATGTATCTCACAAAAGGCGCTCCTCGTGCCTTGATTGACGCTTTTTCAGCTCACAACAGAGGCGGAGATGAAAGATCAACAAGCCCTAGTGTTATCCAACAAGAGAATTTTCCTGTCTTCATCTAACGGGGTCAAGTATTAGCAATACGTACAATTTTTGCAGCCACTAATAATTAACATAAAAACAATGATTTAATCTGTATCAATAATAAGGTTATTTACTGATTTACATAAAGCAGTATCGGTATCATCCGCTTTAATACTAAAAATAAATTAAAACTAACGGCTTTCTGCCTTCATTTAATAGCAAATTATAGGTTCGACAAGCGGCACCAAGTGACATAGTTTCTAATGAAATGCCCCTCTGGGAGAATAGGCTAATTATTTGTAACACATGAGGTGTAATGCCTTCGGCTGTCACCATAATGACAACATCAGCATTGAAGCCTTTTACATTTTCAATTAGAGAGTCGCTTAGATAATCTGCTGAGGGTGGCAACTCCAGCGGATCAAACAAGCCATCAGGTGAAAGGATACAATTATTGGTGATACGTTGTAAGGTCTGATCGTTTGATTGAATCAGTAGAAAGCCATCGCCATAACTTTTAATTACAAAAGCGTCTGTAATGGCTTCCTGACTAATTTTCATTTTCTGTTAAAAACCAGCGGCATTATTCACGCGATCTCGTAATTCTTTACCGGGTTTAAAATGTGGCACATATTTTTCTTCAAGCTTAACAGCTTCACCGCTTTTTGGATTACGTCCCACTCTGGGTGGACGATGATGTAAGGTAAAACTGCCAAACCCTCTGATCTCAATTCGATCGCCACGTGACAGGCTATCACTCATCTGTTCCAGAATTAGCTTCACCGCTAGTTCAACGTCTCGGTAATTCAATAGAGATTGTTTTTCGGATAGTATTTCTATCAAATCAGACTTGGTCATAATTTCCTAGATTCCCGGCAGTAGACTTTTGGGTTATGCCTTAAATAAAAAGGCAGCTGTATAACAAGAAAATGAGCATCCGGGCTGACCGGATGCTCACCCAATGATCAGATTAGCTGTCTTTCTGATTCATCTGTTCTTTCAGCAAATCACCTAAAGTGGTATTGCCGGAACTAACATTACTGTACTCTTTCACTGCTTCAGATTCTTCTTGATCATCCTTAGCTTTGATTGACAGAGTCAGCGTGCGATCCTTGCGAGACATTCCTGTAAATTTAGCTTCAACATCATCACCGATATTCAGCACTTTGCTGGCATCTTCGATACGCTCACGTGCGATATCCGCTACGCGAACGTAACCTTCAACACCTTCAGCCAATTCAATCGTTGCACCTTTAGCATCAACTGCAATAACTTTACCGTTTACAACAGTGCCACGTGGGTGTTCAGACAGATACGCTGAAAACGGATCGTCCTGCAATTGTTTGATACCCAGTGAAATGCGTTCACGTTCAGGGTCAATCGCCAATACAACCGCTTCTACTTCATCGCCTTTTTTGAAGTCACGAATTAATTCTTCGTTTTCTTCTTCCCAAGAGATATCTGACAAGTGGATCAGGCCGTCAATGCCACCATCCAGGCCAATGAAGATACCGAAATCAGTGATTGATTTGATAGCGCCGCTGACTTTATCACCTTTGTTATGAGTCATTGAGAACTCTTCCCAAGGGTTAGTCTGGCACTGTTTGATACCCAGTGAGATACGACGACGTTCAGCATCAATATCCAGAACCATCACTTCAACTTCATCACCCAAAGTAACCAGTTTAGAAGGGTGAACGTTTTTGTTGGTCCAGTCCATTTCAGACATGTGAACCAAACCTTCAACGCCATCTTCGATTTCAACAAAGCAACCGTAGTCGGCAATGTTAGTGACTTTACCCTGGATGCGGGTGCTGTTTGGATAACGACGTGCGATATCTTTCCATGGATCGTCACCCAGTTGTTTCAGGCCTAGCGATACACGTTCACGTTCTTTATCAAATTTCAGAACCTGTACATCGATTTCGTCACCGATAGCGACAACTTCTGAAGGATGTTTAACACGTTTCCATGCCATATCCGTGATATGCAACAGACCATCAATACCACCAAGGTCAACAAACGCGCCGTAATCGGTCAGGTTCTTAACAATACCTTTAACAACTTTGCCTTCTTCCAATGTTTCCAGAAGGGCTTCGCGTTCAACACTGTTCTCAGCTTCCATAATGGCGCGACGAGAAACAACGATATTGTTACGTGGGCGATCCAGCTTAATCAGTTTGAACTCAAGCTCTTTGCCTTCGAGATGTGAAGTATCACGGATAGGACGTACATCAACAAGTGATCCCGGCAGGAACGCTCGGATGTTTTCCAAATCGACAGTGAAACCACCCTTGACCTTACCGGAAATAATACCGATTACGGTTTCATTGGCTTCAAATGCATGCTCCAATCTGGTCCATGCTTCAGCGGCTTTGGCTTTTTCACGTGATAATTGTGTTGCACCAAATCCATCTTCCAGTGTTTCCAGAGAAACATCGACCAAATCACCAACAGAAACGGTGATTTCACCTTTTTCGTTCATGAATTCGGCAACTGGGATAGCGCCTTCAGATTTCAGACCTGCGTTAACCATAACAACATCAGGACCAACATTGACTACCGTACCGGTAACAATTTTGCCTGGTTGCATTGGGGTTGCGTTTAGACTCTCTTCAAAGAGATCAGCAAAGCTTTCGCTCATTATAAATATCCTTGATCCTGTTCAGATAACAGAATCGCCCGTTAGTCCTGCGATTGCAGGAAATTAACAAAAAACCTGCCTGGAACACCCAGACAAGTACCCTAATAAATCAGCCGATTAATGCACTGACTTTTTCTAAAACTGCTTTGATACCGAGTTGTGTTGAATCCAGAATAACAGCATCATCGGCAGGCCGTAGTGGCGCTACTTCACGTTGCGTATCCCGTTCATCACGTTCTGATATTTCGGCTACGAGATCGGAAAGGTTACTATCAATTCCTTTCTCTTTCAACTGCTTATATCGTCTCTCCGCCCGAACCTCGGCACTGGCTGTGAGAAAGACTTTGTATGGCGCATCTGGAAACACCACGGTGCCCATATCGCGGCCATCTGTGACTAACCCTGGCGATTGGCAAAAATCACGCTGTCTTTGTAATAAAGCTGAGCGAACAGCCGGAAATGCGGCAACTTTCGACGCAGCATTACCCGCCTGTTCAGAACGAATCAGTAACGAAACATCTTCACCTTCCAGAACAACCTGCAGCTGTCCATCCTTTAACACAAATTGCACATCCAGCTGACCCGCTATGACTGCCAGCGCGGTTTCATCGGTTAAATCAATTTGATGCTTTAACGCTGCCTGAGCCAGGACACGGTAAATGGCACCACTATCCAGATAGTGCCAACCCAGCTTTTCTGCCATCTGCTGGGCCAAAGTGCCCTTTCCGGAGCCGCTTGGACCATCAATTGTTAATACAGGTATATCAGACATCGAAGGCATCAATCTGCAAACCACAGTGAGTCGCTAATTCGACAAAGTTCGGGAATGAAGTGGCAACATTGGCACAGTCATTAATCTGTATGGCACCGCCTGCCTGTAATGCCGCCATGGCAAATGACATCGCAATACGGTGATCACCATGTCCATCCACTTCACCACTGCCAATAATTCCACCTTCGATAATCATGCCATCAGACGTTGGTTTAGCGTCAATACCGAGTGCCTGTAATCCATCAGCCATGACCTGAATTCGATCACTTTCTTTAACCCGTAATTCTTCAGCACCCGTCAATACTGTGCGGCCTTCTGCGCAAGCAGCGGCAATAAATATTGCCGGAAATTCATCAATCGCCAATGGCACCTGATCCTGTGGAATGTCAATTCCGGTTAACGGTGCATAGCGAACCCGGATATCTGCCACCGGTTCTCCGCCGGTCACTGCTTCGTTGCTCAAGCTTATATCCGCGCCCATTTGCTTCAAAATATTGATAACACCAATCCGCGTTGGGTTAATACCTACATGTTGCAGAGTAATATCTGAACCCGGTGCAATCGCAGCCCCCACCATAAAGAACGTGGCCGAGGAAATATCGCCGGGCACATCAATATTGGTTGCGGTTAATTTTCCGCCGCCCTGAATACTGATGCGGTTACCCTGAACGTCGATTGGATATCCCATGCCTTGCAGCATGCGTTCAGTATGATCGCGAGTTGGGGCAGGTTCCGTCACGCTAGTGGTTCCCTCGGCATACATCCCTGCCAGTAATAGACAGGATTTCACCTGAGCACTGGCCATTGGCAAGTCATATTCAATAGCCTTTAATGTATGGCCACCATGAATAGTCAGAGGCGGTTTGCCATCAGCACTGTCGATATTTGCCCCCATCAGGGCTAACGGATCGGTTACCCGACGCATGGGGCGAACGGATAATGATTTATCACCACTCATCGTTACATCAAAAGTTTGCCCCGTCAGTAAACCACTTAATAAACGAATCGAGGTACCCGAGTTACCCACATACACATCATTTTCCGGGGCTTTCAGTCCATGCATACCAACACCATGCACGGTGACTTTACCATCCGTCGGACCATCAATTTTGACGCCCATGGCACGAAAAGCTGCCAATGTCGCCAATGCATCTTCACCTTCCAGAAAACCGCTGATTTCAGTCACACCTTCTGCCAGCGATCCCAGCATAATAGAACGATGTGAGATGGATTTATCTCCGGGTACACGGAAGCTGCCTGTTAATTGACCACCAGCCTGTACTATAAATTTACGATCCTGCTGCCCGCTCACGCTACTGTTCACTCCCACTTTACACTTCGCTGTTATCTTTCAGATCAGGATCGGCAAAACGGGTATCTCTGGCCCGTTTTGCTCGTCCGAAAATATCGATAAGATAATCGCCATCATCTTGCCGAATTGCCTGTTCAATCTTATCCAGACCACTGCGATATTGTTGTAATAATTCCAGAATCGCACTGCGGTTGCCAAGGCAGATATCCCGCCACATCACTGCATCACTTGAAGCAATCCGGGAAAAATCTCGAAAGCCACCAGCGGCATATCGCAATACTTCATCGCAATCTTCACGCTGAGCCAGCATTCCCACCAGATTAAAGGCTAATACATGCGGTAAATGACTGGTGGCAGCCAGCACCACATCATGATGCTCAACCTCCATTTCAAATACATCTGCACCGGCCTGCTGCCACATTTGACGCACTCGTACCAGAGCTGATTTATTGGTTTCAGCCACTGGCGTTAAGACTACCCGATGCTGTTGATAAAGCTCAGAAAACGCAGCTGATGGACCACTTTTTTCGGTACCGGCAATCGGATGGCCTGGCACAAATTGATCAAACTTATTCCCCAATGCCTGACGAGCCGCATCAATAACCTGTTGTTTAGCACTGCCGCCATCAGTCACAATCGTCTGCGGTTTGAGATGTGGCGCTATTTGTTCAAATACTGTCTGCATCGCCCCCATTGGCACTGCCACAAATACCATATCGGCATCCGAAACGGCCTCCGCCAGCGACTCTGCTGTGTTATCAATAATGCCTAACGCCAAAGCTTCTTCACGCGCGGCCTGAGAGCGAGAGTAACCTGTCACCTGTTCAACCAATCCGGCTTTTTTTAATGCCAAAGCCAGTGAACCGCCAATCAGTCCAACGCCGATGATAGCCAGATGCTTAATCATTTGGCCTCTGACAAACTGTTTGCTAATGCTTCCAGACAACGCTGGTTTTCATGTTCCAGACCGATGCTGATGCGTAAATGGTTTGGCAGACCATACCCTGCAACCGGTCTGACAATAACGCCCTGTTGCAACAGCTTTTCATAAATATCAGCAGCATTGGTGTTTACATCAACACAAATAAAATTGGCTTTTGAAGGAATGTAATTCAATCCCATCGCCTCAAAGCCATCAATGTATTGCTGCATCCCCTCGGTATTAACCTGCTTGGCACGTTGCAGATAATCTTCATCGCCCAACGCCGCAATCGCAGCACTCATCGCCAGATGATTGACATTAAACGGCTGGCGCAGACGATTTAATAAATCAGCAATCTCTGGACTTGATAGCGCAAACCCAACCCGCAACCCCGCCAGACCATAGGCCTTGGAAAAGGTACGGCAAATGATTAAATTAGGAAATTGTTTGAGCCAATCAATGCTGTTTACATCTTCATCGCCATATTCAATATAGGCTTCATCCAATACGACTATCACGTTATCAGCAACGGACTGCAGAAAATTATGAACTTCCGCTGCCGGAATATGCGTTCCGGTGGGATTGTTAGGATTGGCAATAAAAATCAACTTGGTTTTTTCTGTAATGGCTTGCAGCATGGCTGTTAAATCATGTCCATACTGTTTGGCTGGCACTTCCACCAAGGTGGCGCCTATTGCCTGCGTCACCAATGGATACACTGCAAACGCATGCTGCGAGAATATGACTTCATCAGCAGGTGAAGCAAAACAGCGAGCGATAAGCTCCAGCACATCATTAGAACCATTCCCCAGGGTAATCTGGTTGGCATCAACCTGAAACTTTTCAGATAAAGCCAGTTTTAATGCATAGCCATTACCATCCGGATAACGGGTTAAATCGCGAGTTGCCAACGCAATTGCAGCTTGTGCAGCTTGTGATGGACCAATCGGACTCTCATTTGAGGCCAGTTTGATGACATCTCTTACGCCATATTGACGTTGCAATTCCTCAATTGGTTTTCCCGGGACATAAGGCTGCAAACCGGCAATGCTTTCTACCGCTAAATCACACAGATTCATTTTTGCTCCGCTGGTTTTCTGAAACTATCCACTATCAATAATACGGCGCCGATACAGATTGCCGCATCGGCTATATTAAAGGCTGGCCAGTGGTAACTTCCAACATAGATGTCTACAAAATCAATAACATAGCCATAGATAAATCGATCAATAACATTGCCGATGGCGCCGCCAATAATCAATGCAATCGCTATCGCTTCGACTTTTGCCTGCGCTTTCAAACGTGACAGCCAAATGGTTAACACTATTGAAACGGAGAGCGCCAGACCAATAAAGAACCAACGTTGCCAGCCACCGGCACCCGCCAGAAAACTGAATGCCGCTCCACTATTATGTGCCAAAGTGAAATTGAAATACGGCATCACGGCGACGGTTTGATAAAGCTCCAGCCAGTTTGCCATGACAACTTTGGTCAGCTGATCCAGCACGATAACCAGAGCGCTAACCCATAACCACTTCAACATAATCTTAGCCTCAGGCAAAACGGCGAGTTTCGCCATCGCCATCTACGTTTTCAACACAACGACCACATAACTCGGGGTGGTCGGTATGGCTGCCTACATCTTCCGTCTGGTGCCAGCAACGTTCGCAACGGGCATTTGCAGAAGCTTGAATATCGACCGCCAGGTCCGTCAAACTGGTATGAATAGCCCTTTCCGGTTTATCTGCCATTACAAAGCGCTTGGCCGAAGATGTAATCAATACGAACTTCAACTCATCGCCAACTTTATTTAATACTTCCAGCAACTTATCTTCTGCATACAGATTAACCTCAGCAGTTAAACCACCTTTAACTTCACCCTGATTACGTTTGTTTTCCAACTCTTTTGCTACAGCTTCACGTACAGAAAACAACTGCTGCCAATCAGCCATCGACAAAGCACTGTCCTGAGATAAGGGTTCCAGAGATTGATACCAGTCATTCAATAACACCGACGCATTACGCTGACCCGGAATAAATTCCCAAAGCTCATCAGCAGTGAAACTCAGTATTGGAGCAATCCAACGGCTTAATGCTTCAAGGATATGGTACATCGCTGTTTGCGATGAACGGCGTCCAAGGCTGTCAGCTGGCATCGTGTACTGCCGGTCTTTGGTGATATCCAGATAGGCACTGCCCAGCTCATTGGCACAGAAGTTATGTACTTTCTGATAAATCAGATGGAACTGATAACTTTCATAGGCCGCCAGGATTTCCAGCTGCAGATGATAGGCACGATCCAGTACCCAGCGATCCAGTGGTAATAACTTTTCGGTTACGACCAGATTGGAGGCAGGATCAAAATCATTCAGGTTCGATAATAAATACCGTGCGGTATTACGAATACGGCGATATGAGTCCGCTGTGCGTTTCAGAATTTCATCCGATACCGTCATTTCAGCACTGTAATCAGTAGCCGCTACCCAGAGACGGATAATATCGGCACCCAGATTATTGACCACTTTTTGCGGTGATACTGTATTGCCCTTGGATTTGGACATTTTCTTGCCTTCGGCATCCACGGTAAACCCGTGAGTCAGCACCGCTTTGTAAGGTGCTTTACCGGTAGTGGCAACTGAGGTCAGTAATGATGACTGGAACCAGCCACGGTGCTGATCACTGCCTTCAAGATACAAATCTGCAGGACGTTGCAAATCATCGCGCCGGGTTAATACGCAGGCATGTGACACCCCGGAATCAAACCAGACATCCAGCGTATCGGTGACTTTGAAATAATTTTCTGCATCTGCACCAATCAGATCGCTGGCATCCATATCAAACCAGGCATCAATACCCTGCTGTTCAACAGCCAAGGCAACTTTTTCGATTAAAGCCAGTGAATCAGGATGCAATTCACCACTCTGCTGATGAACAAATAACGGAATCGGTACACCCCAGGTCCGTTGGCGGGAAATACACCAATCCGGACGACCTGACACCATATTTTCAATTCGTTTCTGCCCCCAGTCCGGCATCCATTTGGTTGTAGCAATCGCCTGCATGGCCTGATCACGCAGACCATTTTGATTCATGCTGACAAACCACTGAGGTGTAGCACGGAAAATAATCGGCGTTTTATGCCGCCAGCAATGCGGGTAGCTGTGACGGATATCGATATGGCAGAGTAATGCCGATTTTTCTTTTAATAAATCAATGACCTGTGGATTGGCCTTAAACACCGACTCACCGGCAAACACTGGGGTATCAGGTAAAAACACACCATTGCCCCCTACCGGGTTATCCACTTCCAGTTTATATTTCAAACCGACAATATAATCATCCTGACCATGTCCAGGCGCCGTATGCACCGCGCCGGTACCGGCATCAGTGGTGACATGATCACCCAGAATAACCGGTACCTTGCGATCATAAAACGGATGTTGCAACTGTAAACCTTCCAGCATTGCGCCTTTACAGCGGGCAATCACTTCACCGGTCAATTGATAACGTTCCAGTGCTTTTTCATAGAGCGCTTCAGCAAGCACCAAACGCTCGTTATCACATTGCACCACAACATAATCTAACTCAGGATGTAAACAAACGGCCTGATTGGCAGGCAGTGTCCAAGGCGTAGTGGTCCAGATGGCAATACTGACAGCACCAGAGCCATTGTTTGGACAGGCTTTATCAAATGCAGCGACATCGACCAAAGGAAAACGAACATCAATGGCCGGTGACGTTTTATCCTCATATTCGACTTCGGCTTCAGCCAAAGCGGAACCACAATCCACACACCAATGCACCGGTTTAACACCTTTATGCAGATGACCGTTTTCAATGATTTCGCCCAGTGTGCGAATAATGTCAGCCTCAAACTGAAAATCCATGGTCAGATACGGATTATCCCAATCAGCCAATACACCCAGACGTTTGAAATCTTCTCGTTGCCCATCAACCTGTTTGGCTGCATATTCACGACAAGCCTGACGAAACTCTGCCGGGCTGACTTTAACGCCGGGTTTGCCGACTTTTTTCTCGACATTTAATTCAATCGGCAGACCATGACAATCCCAGCCGGGAACATAAGGTGTATCAAAGCCACTAAGGGTTTTGGATTTAAGAATAATATCCTTGAGGATTTTATTGACGGCATGGCCGATATGGATTTCACCATTGGCATATGGAGGTCCATCATGCAGAATGAATTTGGGTTTATTTTGATTTTTTTGCCGCAACTGCTGATAAAGGTCTTGCTCCTGCCAACGCTTTAACATTACTGGCTCACGATTGGGCAAGCCGGCTTTCATCGGAAAGTCAGTCGCAGGAAGATTTAAAGTCTGTTTGTAGTCGGCCACAAAACGTCTCGTTGTCGTCAAATAATAAAGCGCTCGATTATACGGGTTTTTCGCGCTGACCTAAATCACTGAAACCGGTTTTATTTTGGATTGATTGGTGTCAGGATCTGTTGAATTCTCATCATAGCCTCTGTTGAGAATAAAAATGCCCCTCTCAGACACGAGAAGCACAATTTTTGAACGATATGCGTGTATCCCGTGAGGGGACGCTCTAAAACAATTATCTTCAAGAAGAGATGTCTGAGCCCAACCAATGTCGGGAAAGTTACTTTAGTGACGTTAAGGCCATTATTTAATGTAAACGACTTGCAAAGCTTTCACATCTGACTCAAACCGCCGACTTGTTTACCTATTGGCCTCGCAAAGCGGTAAATTTTCAATATCAATCCGAGAAATTAAAATTTTCCACCCTACTGTGTTGGAAATGACTTATGTAGAATAACTACATCGCAAATTTTCATTCTTTTTGGACAGAACTAACCTTCAAGCAGAATGGGCAATGAAACTTCAGCAGGCCTTAATGGCGTAATTTACAGTAAAATGTCCAGACACTGTCCCTTTTGTTAAATTAAGAGCAACACATTCGATGACTGCAACGGAAAAAGTGATCATTAAAGGCTTCACCAAAGACGGCGATAAATTTCGCCCCAGTGACTGGGCAGAACGACTGTGTGGCGCAGTAGCCAGTTATGGCCCGGGGAGAAGAATCATTTTTCATCCACAGGTTAAACTTGCCTCACTGGAAGCAACAAGGTGTGTGGTAATTGATGCTCAGCTTGAAGAAGATGATCCCATGTTATTCGAGTTTCTTCTCGAATTTGCCGACGATAATCAATTACAAGTTGAAAAAGTGGCTGAGTTACCCGAATCCTAAAGACGGTTTATCTTTCATAGCCGCCTGTGTTGTGAATAAAAAACGTCTACAGATGACTCAACGAAAAACAAACCGACCCTAATCATCATGTTCAGCATCTGGCCAGTTCTGTATATAATTCTTCAATAATTTATTTTCAAACTTCGCTTTTTTCAGCAACTCTTCCACAATATCAGTAATCGATAACATGCCTTCAAGACGACCTTTATAGACCACTGGTAAATGGCGAATATTATGCTCAACCATCATATTCATTACCTCTTCCAGCGTATTATCAGGATCGCAGGTATAAGGATTAGGAGTCATTGCATCTGCAGCAGTTTTCGGCTCCCACATGGCATGCTTCTGGTGCAAAACATTTAGCAAGTCGCGTTCCGACAGAATACCTACCAAAGCCCCATTGTCCGTCACAACCAGAGAACCTATACGATGCTCCATCATTAAACGGACAGCTTTGTCCAGGGAATCTGTTGGTGTCAGGCCGATAACCGGCTTACCTTTGTTTTTGGTAATGAGTCTGACTTTCATCTGTTTCTCCGGCAACGAATAGATAATTCATTCTGCTTGAGAAGCCAGTCCGCTGGCAAGCACTTTAAAGATGTTCACGAGTCGAACGGAACTCAATTTCCGGCCAGCGTTCCATTGTCAGTTCCAGATTGACCCGTGTCGGAGCAATGTAAGTCAGGTTATCTGCCCCATCCAGTGCCAGGTTCATTGACGCTTTACGCTTGAACTCCTCCAGCTTTTTCACATCATCACAATACACCCACCGCGCCGTATGTACCTGAACTGGTTCATATGCGCATTCAACGCCATACTCGCCTTTTAACCGATGAACGACCACGTCAAACTGCAACACACCCACAGCACCGAGTATCAGATCGTTGTTATCCAATGGACGGAACAACTGGGTAGCGCCTTCTTCACTAAGCTGTTGCAAGCCTTTTAATAAGGCTTTGTTTTTTAATGGATCCTTTAAACGAACTCGACGGAACAACTCCGGTGCAAAGTACGGAATACCGGTGAACTGTAAATCTTCTCCCTGTGTAAAGGTATCGCCAATCTGGATGGTGCCATGATTATGCAAACCGAGAATATCGCCCGGCCAGGCTTCTTCCGCCTGTTCACGCTCAGCCGCCATAAAGGTGACAGCATTAGCAATCGTCACATCTTTGCCAATTCGGGTCTGACGCAGTTTCATGCCTTTGGTGTAATGACCGCTACAGACACGCATAAAGGCAATGCGATCACGGTGCTTAGGATCCATATTGGCCTGGATTTTAAATACAAACCCGCTGAAATTGTCTTCTTCGGCCACTACAGTACGAGTTTTGGTTTCACGAGGCTGAGGAGCCGGTGCATACTCCACATAGGCGTCCATTAACTCTGTGACCCCAAAGTTATTCATTGCCGATCCAAAAAACACTGGTGTCATTTGTCCAGACAAAAAGGCATCCAAATCAAATTGATCACTGGCACCACGAACCAGTTCAATTTCTTCACGCAATTCTTCGGCCATTGATCCGAATAGTTCATCCAGACGCGGGTTATTCAAACCTTGAATTACTTCCCCTGCATCGGCATCTTTGCCATGCGCTTCGAACAAGCGAATATTGTCATTGTAAAGATGAAAAATTCCCTTAAAGCCTTTTCCCATACCAATTGGCCAGGTAATTGGTGCACAGCGGATATTCAGTATATTTTCAACTTCGCTAAGCAAATCCAAAGGGTCTCGGCCTTCCCGATCTAGTTTATTGATAAAAGTCAGGATTGGCGTATCGCGTAGACGGCAAACTTCCATTAATTTAATGGTACGTTCTTCGACACCTTTGGCACTATCGATGACCATTAATGCGGAATCCACTGCTGTCAGTGTGCGATAGGTATCCTCAGAAAAATCAGCATGGCCTGGTGTGTCCAACAGATTTACGATGCGGTCTTTATAGGGAAACTGCATCACTGAAGAGGTCACGGAGATACCCCGCTCCTTCTCCATTTCCATCCAGTCAGAGGTGGCATGCTTATCGGTTTTGCGTGATTTCACGCTACCAGCCATCTGAATAGCACCCCCAAATAACAACAGTTTTTCAGTCAGGGTGGTTTTACCGGCATCAGGATGCGAGATGATAGCGAAAGTCCTTCGCTTATTGATTTCATTAAGAAAATCGGCGTTTGCCATGTATCTAAATTCCCGATTTGTACAACTATTTGTACAAAAAAATAAAGTTAACTTTAAGCCCTGATCTTCAAGCAGTTTGCCAAGGACTAGAGCCAGCAAAACCTCCCATCAAAGCATTGAAAAATTTGAGCGTTATTCTAGCAAAATGACTAAGCGTTATAAATCAAACACCCAGTACTTCTTTTAGCTTTTCTAGCGCTTGCTTATGTTTGTCATCTGGCATTTTTGCCAGATTAATCTGTTTCCATTTGATGGCCGGAAGCTCACTAACATCACCTAAGTTCAGTAGCGCCCAATCCGGCTCACGGTTTTTAAACGACAGTAAAAAGCCTTTCTCACTATCGGTCAGCCCTTGGTGAATAAGCTCTACCAAACGCTCTCTAACGGCCACCAGCTCTTCAAGCGGTATGTCCGTTTCGACCATGTTTGCAAATTCACCTGCATAAATGGCCGATATATCTTTAAATTGCGGCCTGAGCAATTCAGCTATTGGCCGATTGTGGCTTGAGAGATACACAAGCAAAGCTTTGCGTATCTCATCAGTCAGGCCTTCATTTTCCAAGAGCCACTTCACATCAAATAAGTCTCTTGGATGCTGCCTGTCTAATGCTGCGCAAATTTTGCTAGCATAGAGATCGGCAAAGGCCACCACAGGCACTTCAACATAACCAAATTCGTCTTCTACCGCTGCGCAGACTTCCATCAACTGTGGCTCGTAAACCGTGCCACGTAATACGGGCGATAACTCGACTTTAATCTGCACCCCATTACGGGCGACAATCAGCCTTAGCGCATCGCGCTTTGACTTATAGGCTTCCGTCAGCTCTATATCTTTAAACGCCGCTTTTAAGTCTGCGCTAATGGCATCAAGTGCTTCGCTGATTTCCTGCAAAGCCTCATCACGGCTTTTCATGGGCAGATAGACCAGATCAATATCAACCGACAAGCGCGGAAACTCTCTGACAAAGAGATTGATTGCTGTGCCGCCTTTAAGCGCAAAACATTCCTGTTTAGCGACAAAGGGCAAAACCTGCATCAACAGTTGCACTTGTTTGTAATAAATACTGTTTCTATCCATTTCTAGCTTTCGCTTTCCATCACCATATGTGACGGAACAGTGATTAAATAATCCGTATCCAATTTGCCGCCTTTCGCCACGACACGCTTACCCGAACCTAAGTCATAGTCTTTGACGTTTAGCTTGCTAAACCAAGGATAGGCTTGGCGCTTTGCCAACCAGAAAAACAATCGTTTTACCTTCACACTTTTACAGGCTTTTAAAAGTGCATCGAGCTTTCTGGGGGATAAATTCACCAAACCTTGCATCAATTCGTCGGCATGTTCAAAGCTAACGGCATTGGGCAAATCGACCAGTAATTCCAATAGCGCTTTTTCAGGGCATGAAAAATACACAGGGGGAAGCTCTGCCTCCCATTCATGCTGTCTGATAAAGGTTTTATCTTTTAACAGCCATTCAGGCCATAACGTATTTGTGCTATGTCCCTCACATTCAACGGGTAGTGACAAACGCCCCAGCCATGATGGCAACTTACCTTGTGTATATAAATGAATATGTGGCCTATTGCCTAACGATAGATACTGCGACAATCCCGACAATGACAATGCCGACAAACCGCCAACGATAACAGAAGGCAGGCTATCCGAGCCGTTCACCTCCATATGCTGCAGAGAAGCAACCACCCCTTCCCAGCTCAGCGAACGAGAATACTGGCTATAAACGCCTGTCGCCAGCAATAGCAAGGTGTCTGTTTTTACTGCATTATCGATGGCATGGGCGCTTAAGCCTTGTTCGGCCAGCCACTTTTTAGTGGCCAACATGCCATAAGGCAGAAGCGCCTTAAGTGACTGTTTATAAACCCCTTTTGCTACATCATCATGTGAAGTAGTGCTGTTAACCAAGCGTACATACCTTTTTTTAGTTTACTGTCAGCTTTTTTTGCGGCGATTAACGCCGTGAAACACAATATTCGTAAACTAACATAAACTGAATTAGTTTACTACCATTAACTTTCACGGCGCCTAGCGCCGTAAATCAAATAAAAAATAAACCAGAATGGTTTAAAACAAAAGCGCTATCGGTATTAATTAAACTTTTGGGGCTAAGCTTGACACAGCGGATACAAGACAAGCGAAGCATGAGTGATTTAGGCCGCAAGGCCGCTAAGCCCCAAAAGCGCACCAGAATTTAAGCGCCCGCCTTTCGGCAAGGGCTCAAGCTTTGGCTTAATGATTCCAGAAAATAGGTACTTCCCGATATCTCGTTTCGATGGTGAATACATCGCCGCCAATCTCCATATCACGCCCCTTCTTTTCATAGTCAATATAAAATCAGGGATCTGTGTGGTTTCCTCGATCAGCTCTTCGGCATAACCCACCAGTGAGGCATAACAGCCACCTTTCAGTCCTTAGCCCGCATTTCAGGGCTGTTTGTACAATTTCTTCTGACTGAGGGTGACGCAGACTGACTTGAAAGTGTGATAGGCCAAGCTAGCTTGGCAGCACGCGTTATAAACCGTGTATTTTGGATAAAAGTCAGAACGTAGACAATTCGGTACTTGCGGCTTCAACACGATTGCGGCCAGATTGCTTGGCACGATACATCGCCTGATCCGCTCTTTCTAACAAACGCCTGCGACTCTCAGAGCCTGTTATTGCTTGGGCGACACCGATACTAACGGTAATTTCCCCAACGGTTTCGAATTCAACCATTTCAACATGGTGACGCAAACGTTCTGCCAGCGCCATGGCTTCATCCAGCGTATTATGCGATGCCAGTACAATAAATTCTTCACCACCCCAGCGGCCTAAATGGTCACTGACCCGCAGTTTTGATTGCACTTCCTCTGCAAGCCGGGTTAAAACCTGATCGCCCATATCATGACCATAGGTATCATTGACCGATTTAAAGTGGTCTACATCAAACAGTAATACCGAGCATGGATGTCCATAACGTTCGGCTGCGGCCAATTCGGCATCGATGGCCAATTCCATTCGATAGCGATTCCAGATTCGGGTCAGAGTATCCGTATGCGCAATCTCTTTAAGCTGTTTATTAGCACGTTGTAATTCTTTGTTGAGTCGGTTGATTTGATGCACCGTAATCGCTACTGCCAAATCTTCAGCCAGATCCTGAGCCGCATGCTGTTCATTTACTGACCAGCGTTGAGCTTCACTCTCTATGGTTTCTACCCAAACTTCATGGCCACGCTCTTCAACACGATGCAGTGGATTCGAGGTCTCAGCTTCTATTATCTGTTTTTTTCCCACCCAACTGCATTGCATTTTCTCAGTGTCACGAAACAACAAAAGCCATCCGGATTGGTTGTGCTCTATTGGTAAAGGCACAGCCAATAGACCTGCTCGTTTTCGTAGGTTAACCAGGTTATCCAAGGGGCTTTTTGACAGATGGTCACAAGCCCAGCAGGCCTTATGGCCGACATTTTCTGTAAGCCACTTACCCACAATATCCAATTCATAGTTATCCAGGGTTTCCCCGGCGCATCGCACTTGCTCCTGATATAACAAAGCGATGCCACAGCAATTAAACAACTCCATCCAGTTTTTGCCATATTTATCGAGCAGTGTTGTGGGCTGGACAACTTTGTCACGTTCCGCTGAGAGCAGTTCACGGCTATTTAATACCTGCTCCAGAAACTGGGCCTGTTGTCGGGCTTGCAATAAAAATAATCGTTGAGATGCCATTTGCACAAGATTAAAGGCAGCATCGCGTTCCGCTGCCGAGATATCACTCGCAGCGAAATGATGACAGGTCAGAATGCCCCATAGCCGTTGTTCATCTGTTATCGCGATGGATAATGAAGCGCCGACATTTATCTCGCAAAGATACTGGTAGTGAAATGGAGATAATGTTCTGAGTACACCGGCTGTTAAATCCGGTGTTGGCAAATTGATTGAGTCTGAAGTCGGCACCAATGGCACGACCTTGGCGTTGACATCGGGTACGTGACGCAATGGATTAACCGCATACCGATCTCTTACTATGGCGGGGATATCACTGGCAGGAAACCGGTAATTCAATAAACTTCTGGCAGGCTCACGACACTCTTCCGCAATTGCTGTGCGTTGCCAGTGCGAATCAAACTGGCATAACAACACGCGATCATAGCCCGTCACGGCCTGTACACTTTGCACCAGCATTTGTTGCAACTGACCAATTTGCTGAACCTGTGCCAAACGACTCAGCCATTCATTAACGATAGGCAATAAATGCTGTTCTCCGGAACGGGAAAGCGGTTCAAATTCAACTATGATGGAATCATCATAGCGGTAAGCCATCACATGAAACCGCTGATATGATCCGTTGACCTGACGATTAATAGTAAATGCCGCGGAAAGACGTGTGTTTTTAGTGAGCGCCTGCTGCAAGCGGTGTTGTAATTTGCCACCCAGAATATCTCTTGGTGACGACACCAGGGCTGTATCTATTGAAACACCCAATATATTCTGCAAATTGGCACTGACCTGGAAAACTTTCTGTAAATCAGCATCAAAACGGATTAAACAACCGAAGGGCTGGATACCTTCAATCATAATCGCTGGATGATGTTGTTCTTCAAAAGTGCTTTCCACAGAATATTCTCCAACTAAAGATTGAAGCCCTGTACTGCTAAAAGAATTGTAGGCTCAAAACAATTAAAAATCAGAATATTAATCGGAGATTTTATCTGCGCATTGCAGACAGCGGGTGACAGTCGGATCAAAAGTTAATCTAGCCTCTGTAATGGCTTCATCACAAAGATAACAAAAACCAAAATCATCATCATTGATGCGGTTTAAAGCGCCTTCTATGGCTTGCAGTTTTCGTTTAAGCCTGCGCTGTACTTCAATGGCAAGCTGTTGATCCTGCAACGCATCCATGCGTGACAAACGCCCCATTCGCGACTGATCAAGCTCCACCACATGATGTGAATCTTCAGTAAGGGATTGTTCAACTTCCTGTTTGAGCAAAAATAATCGTTGTCGATAATTTTCCAACTGCACAATATTCATTTGATTAATGAAAAGCATTTCCATTAACGAAGCAACAGGATTGGGATATCACTCATCCTGACCATCTTGGCGGTGTTGCTGCCGACCAGAAACTGGCGAATACGTGAATGACCATAAGCCCCCATAACCATCAAATCAATATCGTTATCACGTTGATACTGATGCAAAGCCGATTCTACCGCGCCTTGAATTAATGCTGCAGTAGCGTCGAAACCAGCGGATATAAGGCGTTGTTCGGCAGAATTTAACTGAGCCTGATGGTTGTTATCATCTTCAGCTACCATGACAATGTGTGCTGGCATTCCTTTTAGCAAATCACTTTCAGCAACTTTTTCCAGTGCTTTGGTAGCCGTTTCACTGCCATCATAAGCAATCATAAAACGTTGTGGAGCGTTGAATTCTGGCAAGGTAATCAGAATAGGTTTATTCAATGCACGGATAACATTTTCCAGATGACTGCCCAGACTATGCGTTTCATTTTCATGCGCCTGGCCCTGACGACCTAACACCAGCACCCGTGTATCATCTTGCAAATCAGACAAGGTTTCCATCAATCCACCATGGCGTTGATGGGTGGTCACTTCAACCGCACCATGCTGCTGAGCTAATGCTCTGGCATCCTGCAAAATGTTTTTGCCATGCTCCAAAGCCAGCCGACTACGCTTCTCGTCAAGCTCCACTAATTCTTCCAGCAGATGTTCCCGACTGCCTAAACCAATATTGCCAGACAGATTTTTACTGTTTTCAGGTTTGGGATATTCGGTCTTATCCAAAACATGTAATAAATCCAATGGTGCTTGTAACTTATAACTGACCCAGGCCGAAGCCTTACAGACAGCGGGGGAAGTTATCGAGCCATCAATACAGGCAATTATTTTTGTCATCTCTCTCAATCCTCTAGTTATCAGTGACCGGCGAGTATTTTTTCGACTTCTTCCGGCTTATCGTGCACACCAAATCTGTCGACAATAGTCGCGGTGGCTTCATTCATGCCAACCAGCTCCACTTCAGTACCTTCACGACGGAATTTGATCACGACCTTGTCCAGGGCAGAAACAGAGGTGATATCCCAAAAGTGGGCATGGGTCAAATCAATCTCGACTGTATCCAGAGCTTCTTTAAAATCAAATGCCGCAGCAAATTTATCCGATGAAGCAAAGAAGATCTGCCCTCGGATTTCATAGCGACGCTTGGTATCCTGCTCACTGAGATCACTTTTGACCACCATAAAGTGGGCAACTTTATTGGCAAAGAACAAGGCAGCCAGTAACACACCAACAAACACCCCAATGGCCAGGTTATGTGTTGCAACAACAACAATCACCGTGACCACCATGACTATATTGGTTGAAAGCGGATGCTTTTTCAGATCACGAATTGATGCCCATGAAAATGTACCAATCGAAACCATGATCATCACTGCCACCAAAGCAGCCATGGGAATCTGAACCAGCAGATCGTCCAGTACCAAAACCATAAACAGTAAAAACAAGCCTGCGGCCATCGTTGACAAGCGTCCTCGTCCACCTGACTTGATATTGATAATTGACTGACCAATCATCGCACAACCCGCCATACCGCCTAAAAGCCCTGAACCGATATTCGCAACACCCTGACCTTTACATTCACGGTTTTTATCACTGGTGGTATCGGTTAAATCATCAACAATGGTGGCCGTCATCATTGATTCCAACAAACCAACTACAGCTAACGCCATGGCATAAGGGAAAATAATAGCCAGCGTTTCAAAAGTTAACGGTACATCCGGCCATAGGAAAATAGGCAGAGTATCGGGTAAATCGCCCATATCACCTACCGTGCGGATATCGATGTTAAACACAACTGCAACAACGGTCAGCACGATAATAGTCACTAATGGAGAAGGTAATAACCGACCAATTGTAGGAACATAAGGAAAGAGATAGATAATGCCCAGGCCCACAGCTGTCATGGCATACACGTGCCAGGTAACATTCGTCAGTTCTGGTAATTGCGCCATAAAAATCAAAATAGCGAGCGCGTTAACAAAGCCTGTCACCACTGAGCGTGAAACAAACCGCATTAAATTTCCCAGTTTTAAAAAGCCCATCACTATCTGAATAACCCCGGTCAGCAACGTGGCTGCCAACAGGTATTCCAAACCATGCTCTTTAACCAGTGTCACCATTAACACTGCCATCGCCGCGGTTGCTGCAGAGATCATTCCTGGACGTCCACCCACGATGGAAATAATGACTGCAATACAAAAGGAGGCGTACAAACCCACTTTGGGATCAACACCAGCAATAATAGAAAAGGCGATGGCTTCAGGGATAAGCGCCAAAGCAACAACAATACCGGCGATCAAATCGGCACGGATATTGGAAAACCAATCTCGTCTAAGGTTTTGCAACATTAATTCAGGTTCCTGTGTTCAAAAGATTTTTTTCAGATAAAAAAGTATTGCCAAGCTGCGTGACATTTTGATGTCGACTGCATTCATTTAACTGTGGTTATGACCGGCACAACCGCATTGTTGGCGGGGACGATGTGTTAAACATCAAGGACCAGAAAGGTCCCGGGGGAAGGAATACGCTAGGGTGGATTAAGCTTCACGTCGATAATCGGGCTTGTTTGGAAAACCCGCAAATATACAGTAATTTGCTTGGCCTTCAAAACTTTACGGAAACCTTGCCGACTTAAACACCGCATTATGACCCAGATTTCTCAGCCGTTTGAATGCTACAATCTGCCCCCTGATGCAACGCTGCGGAGCACAAAGTGGAAAGCTACAATCTTATAACTGAATGGCTGGAGAACTACCCTCATCTGTACACGCTGATTGGTCTGAGCTTATTGCTCCTGGTCTCGTGGATCGCAAACTGGCTGGTCAAACGTATTCTGGTTCGCGGCGTCTATCGCATTCTCAGAAACAGTCAATTAGGCCGTTATTCATCTTTAGCAGATTCATCTTTTATCCGGCGCATGGCAAATATTGTACCGGCGCTTATCCTGTCCGCCGGGATCGTCATCATTCCGAATATTTCGCCCGTCGCCGTGGCAGTGGTACAGAATGTCACTACAGCATTTATTGTATTAACCATTGCACTTGGGATTGGCAGTTTACTGACTATTGTAAATGAGGCATATAACAAACGACCTGATGCGCACTTGAAACCGATTAAGGGTTATATCCAGGTAATCAAAATCGCTATTTATGCGATTGCGGCAATTCTGATGATTGCCTCCCTGATTGATCGTTCACCCTTAATACTGTTGTCCGGTTTGGGTGCAATGGCCGCCGTATTACTGTTGATCTTTCAGGACACGTTGCTGTCATTGGTCGCCAGTGTGCAAATCAGTTCAAATGATTTGATCCGGGTCGGTGACTGGATTGAAATGGCCCCACTCAATGCTGACGGTGATGTTATTGATATTGCGCTGCATACCGTTAAAGTGCAGAACTGGGATAAAACCATCAGCGTCATCCCCACCAAACGTTTTCTGACCGATCCGTTTAAAAACTGGCGCGGCATGCAGGAAGCTGGTGGGCGCAGGATTAAACGCAGTCTTTTGATTGATCAGCAGAGCATTCATTTTCTGTCTGACGATGAACACAAAAAACTGCACCGTTTCAGCCTGATGAATGACTATTTAAAGCAGAAACAGAAAGATATTGATAAATGGAATCAGCAGTTAGCGGAATGGGGAAAAGAACCCGTTAACACCCGAAGAATTACCAATATTGGCAGTTTCCGTGCTTATGTAGCCAACTATCTGAAGAATCATCCCAGCATCCATCAGAACTATACCTTGATGTCCAGGCAACTTGAACCAACAGCCAATGGTCTGCCATTAGAGATTTACTGTTTTACCAATACCACCAACTGGATTGAATACGAAGGCATTGCGTCAGATATTTTTGACCATCTGCTGGCGATTATGCCGGAATTTGGTTTACGGGTGTTTCAGCAACCTAATGGCTTTGATATGCGTGAACTCAGACCGCAACCATTGCCTCAGCAGGATCCTTCCGTCAGTCCAGCTTTGGGGGACACGCCGAAAACACAGGATTAAATCATTCTTAGGGCTTATTTATCTTTCATCTACGCCTCTGTTGTGAGCTGAAAAAGCGACAATCAAGGCACGAGGAGCGCCTTTTAGTTATTCTAAATAAGTGACGAGCAAAGCTTCCGCATCCTGCTCACGCCCCTGACCTACATCCATGTAGGCCACGCAGACCGGTGCGCGCCTCCCTGGCGCGCCGGCATATGATGGGCAAGGATGCCCGAATGCCGTGGTAGCAGGGATAGCGATAGCGGCCTGTCCATCCGTGGACATAAGTGGCGCTTTTTCAGTCACAACCCGAAGGGCTGGGACTATTTTTGTGGCCGTCTGCGTTGTATGAAATACTTCCCTGTATTTCACCGCTGCACGGCCAGCAAAGCTGTTCAAATGAGTTCCAGACTCATTTGTCAATCACTTATGTAGAAAGGCTACACGGCGTGCTTTCCGCCTTGCCGGACACACAAATAGCCTCCAGCAGTGGTGGAGATGAGAGATAAACAAGCCCTAGTTTGATTCACCCGCTTGAAGTTTCAGAGAAAGCTGATTGACTTAATGGATAGACCACGTTCCACTGATACTCATAATGTAGCTCAGCTTATTCTGCTTTTGGCCGGGTTAACGGCTATTGCACCATTGGCCATTGATGCCTATCTGCCAGCAATGCCATTAATGGCCTCTGAGTTCGCTGTCAGCATTCACGATATTGAACTTTCACTGAGTTTATTTCTGGCCGGTTTTGCTATCGGTCAGTTGACCGGCGGGCCTTTGTCCGATCACTTTGGTCGGCGTCGTGTCATCTTTGTTGGTCTCACATTATTCTGCATTGCCAGCATGGGCATCGTGCTCAGCCATACCCTTTATGGATTGTGGATATGGCGAGTCATTCAGGCCATTGGTGGTGGTATGGCAATCGTGAACTCATCGGCAGTGATTCGTGATATCAGCAGTGGCCGTGACAGTGCACGCTATCTGTCACATATGGCTATTATCATGATGATCGCACCATTGATCGCCCCGCTAATCGGCACTCTTTGTCTGTATATTGCTGGCTGGCATTCCATTTTTATTGTGTTATTTGTCTATGCATTGCTTATCGGATTGCTATTGCATCGCCTGTTGCCGGAAACCCGGCAAATCAGCCCCCAGAAGACATCAGCGTTACGGCGCTATATCGAAGTATTGTCGCATCGGAAAGCATTGGCCTATCTTGCAGCACAAAGTTTTACCTATGGAGGTTTGTTCAGTTTTATTACCGCCTCACCATCGGTATATATGGTCTACTTTGGTGTTTCAGCTTCGGTCTATCCGTTCTTGTTTGGCATTAATGTGTTGATGATGATTGTAGTCAATCGCATTAACGTCAGATTATTACTTTTTTACGATCCGCCCTGCCTGTTAAGACTTGGACAAATTATCCAGGTCATTACCGGCGTATTGATGCTGTTGTATATTCTGATCAGTCCAGATCCGGCATTAAGTATGATAGTTTTTGGCATCATGATATTTATTGGGTCGCAGGCGCTTATCGTCTCCAATGCCATCGCCAGCACCGTGGAATTCTTTCCCCGCAGCAGTGCAACCGCCACTGCTGTGCTGGGCTCGTTTGGTTTTTTGTCGGGTGCAGCCAGTGGCTTGCTGGTCAGTTCCCTGGGTGATGGCAGTCTTTGGCCAATGATTACCGTTATGACGGGTTGTGCCATTGCAGGTCTCACGTTAAAAACCTTGATTTTACGTAGCTGTCGACATAAGGATCCTACTCCGTCCGGCTGTTAACCTCCCATTAACCCTAGAGCATTTACTGTGTCTGGCACATAGACATTCATCTCCTAGGGAGCACGATATCTGGTGACCGTTATCAAACCGGAAATATATTTGAATAAACTGGTTTATCTGCCTTTACTGATGCTGGCTGCATGCAGCATCACACCAAAGCAACCGGATTATGCAGCGTTAATCTCTGCAGAGCAGCAACGCGTTGAACAATGGCAGAATTTTCCGCAACAAACTGACGTCGCTTATCTGAATGATTTGATTGATAGCGATATGTTTGATGGATTATTGCAGACAGCGATGCAATCCAATCCCAGTCTGCAACAAACCTTGCTTACCTTACAGATCCGTCAATCACAACTGACCGAGGCTGCAGCCGAAAAGCGTCCGGTTATCAGCAGCGGCTTTTCAGCACTCAACAGTAGTGATAGTGATGCCAGTTTTGGCGCTGATCTCAGTGTCAGCTGGCAAGCCGATTTATGGGGAAAGCTGGCCGATAATGAACGTGCTGCAGAGCTTGATATCACCGAACAAAACCTGCTTTATCAGTCTGCCCGTGACACGTTGGCAGCCGAAGTCATGCAGGTCTGGCTAACACTGATTGCCCAGCAACGTGCAATTGATATTGAACAGCAACGCAATGACAGTCTGCAGCAAACCGAAAGTTTTATTTTGCAGCGTTATCGCCAGGGGCTGGGCACACTTGAAGAGCTGGACCTTGCTCGTAGTGCGGTCGCCACTTCTTCAGCCAGGGTGGAAAGCTTAACTGAAGACTTTCGCCAGCAATCTATTCAACTCAAAACCCTGATTGGGCAGGTAGATAATCCTCAGTTTGAGCTGCCCGAAGATTATCCGCAGGTTGTGATTCCTGAAATCGACCTGCCCCAACAATCATTGAATCGTCGGCCGGACCTGTTAGCTGCCTATGCTGCCATTCAAGCTGCCAGTGCCCGGACCGAGGTTGCCTATAAAGACTTATTACCCAGTCTGAATCTGCAGGCAGTGTTAGAAGATGTCGGCAGTTCTCCACGTGCCAGTTTATTTACTGCCCCGGTATGGAGTTTACTGGGCCAGTTAACCGCACCTTTGTATCAGGGTGGACAATTACGTGCCGCGGCGGAAGTAAGTGAATTGGATACAGCAATTGCCTATCAGCAATATCGTGACACCTTACTGAATGCGGTAACAGAAATTGAGCAAGCTTTAAGTCAGGAACAAGCTTTGGTTAAACGCCAGCAACATATCGAAACCGCTTTGGCCAGTGCAGAAAATAATCTGCTCCAGTATCAGGCTAATTATCGTAGTGGCTTATTTACCATTCTGGATCTATTAACCGTGCAGCAGCAAACCTATGACTTGCAAGCACAACTTGATGATCTGATTTACCAGCGTTTATTAAATCGTATCTCCCTGGGACTTGCTTTGGGGTTGGAGGCTAGAGCATGACTAAATTTGTTCAATGGCTGGTGTTTCTGGGTGCGCTGGTTGTATTAGTTGGGGTTTATTTTCTGAGTCAATATCAGATTGATCGTTTTGCCAATCGTTCGTTACCTGTGCGGGAAGTCCCAGAAATACGACCTGAAGTCTCGGTGAAAACGGTCGAACCGGCAACACATCAATCACGTATCAGTGCATTTGGTGCCACAGAACCCCATTACACAATAAATCTGACCACCCAGGTTGCCGGACAAGTCGAACAGATATCGCCACAATTTGAAACTGGCTACCGCCTGAAAAAAGGCGAACAGATGCTGCGTCTGGAAAACAGTGATTACCGTGCAGCGGTGGCTGCAGCCAAACAACAACTGGCAGAAGCTCGGCTTGCTTATCTGCAGGAAGAACGTCAAGGCTTGCAAGCACAGGCAGAATGGCTGGCTTCCGGTTTGGAAGGAGATCCTGATTCGGAGTTGGTATTGCGTGTTCCTCAATTAGCCAGTGCAGAGGCAAGTGTTGCCAACGCCGAAGCATTATTAACCAGTGCTGAAAATGACTTACAGCAAAGCCTGATCAAGGCGCCTTTTGATGCATTGGTGATCAGCCGCGAGGTCTCACCCGGCAGTTATCTGCAAACTGGAACACAGGTGGCAACCCTGTACAGCACAGACTGGGTTGAAGTTAAAGTCTCACTGTCGGATCGTGAATGGCAGAGTTTGCCAGACGCCAATATTTTAACCACAGGTGATTGGCCGGTAACTTTGCAGGCGGTTGAAGGTTCTGCCACCTGGCAGGGAAAAGTCCTGCGGATTGAACAACATCTGGATGGTACCACTCGACAACGTTCATTGATTGTCGGGGTAGATAAACCGCTGGATCAACAACCTGCCATTTATCCGGGTGTGTTTGTTGAAGTCAGTCTGGCAGGGCGTCAGATGGATAACCTATGGCAGGTCCCAACTACCAGCCTTAGCCAACGCGGCGAGATATGGTACGTAACAGCCGAAAATATTCTGGCAAAATTCCCCATCTCGCCGGTTTTCAGTGATGAAAACTACATTTATATCCGCCTACCACAACAACTGGCTGATTTTCCCCAACAGATTTTGTTACAGCCTATCAGCAGTTATGTAGAAGGCATGGCCGTGGCACCGATTGAGATAGAAAATCATGAGTAAGCTCATCGGCCGTAGCGGTATTATCGGCTGGTTTGCCACCAATCCGGTCGCCGCCAATTTATTAATGTTGGTGGTGATTATTCTCGGCTTAATGTCGGTGGGTGATCTGCGCAAAGAGGCGTTTCCCAGCAGAGAACCGGACAGCCTGACCATTTCAGTTTCTTATGACAGCGGCTCGGCAAAACTGTCCGAAGAAGGGCTGGCAATCAAGATTGAAGAACAACTGGAAGGCATCATTGGCATTAAAACCATTACCAGTGAATCAACTCGCAGTGGGGTGACTGTGACCGTTGAAATGCAGAGAGGTTATGATCTCGATACATTGATGCGTGATGTGAAAGCCCAGGTGGATGCCATCTCCACCTTTCCAACAGAGGCGAAAAAGCCGGTTATCAAAAAAGCAGAACGGGAGGAACATGCTCTTTGGCTGCAACTCTACGGCGATACTGATCGCCATACGCTCCAACAACTTGCCGAGTCTCTCAAAGCCGATTTGCTCACCAAATCAACCATCAACCGGGTAACCATTTCAGGATGGCTGGATCCAATGATGATGATTGAAATTGATGATGGACGTTTGCAATCGTACGGCCTGTCATTAACGGATGTTGAAAATGCGATTAACACCAACTCTTCCACACCACTGACGGCGGTATTACGTAATGAAAATATTTATCTGCAGCTTAATGCTTCCGAACAGGCGTATCTAAAAGAAGATTTTGCCAGTATTCCATTAATGACGGGCGATAATGGACAGCAAATCCTGCTGGGAGATGTGGCGGATATTCTCGACAGTTTTGATGATGACACCTCCATATTGTCAAGGTTTCAGGCCAAAGAAAGTATTGGTGTTCAGGTGGTGACCACCGGTCTGGATGATATCGCTGACTCTGTTGCTGATGCCTATGATGTTGCGGAAATATGGCAGAACAGTCATAAACTTCCCACACAAGTTGAACTGGCTACCTGGTATGACCGAAGTACCAGCATTATGGAACGACTGAATTTATTGATTAAAAATGCCCTGACCGGCATTGTGCTGGTATTTGTCTTACTTGCTGTATTTTTAAATCTGACAGTTGCCTTCTGGGTAGCGATGGGCCTGCCGTTTGTGTTCCTTGGCACCTTATTTTTTATGGGTGATTCCTATGCCGGTTTATCGCTCAATTCATTTACGACCTTTGGCTTTTTGATGGCACTTGGGATCATTGTCGACGATGCCGTTGTGGTCGGTGAAAGTATCTATAGCGTTCGATCCCGCGAGGGCGATACTTTACGAAATACCATTAAAGGCACCATGCGTGTTGCGGTGCCGACCATATTTGGGGTATTTACAACTGTTGTCGCATTTTTTGCTTTATCACAAATTGAAGGCCGGCTTGGCGAACTCTATTCACAGTTTGCAGCAGTCGTTGCCATCGCTTTGGTGATGTCGTTGATAGAATCCAAATTAATTCTGCCCGCTCATCTGGCCCACTTAAATACCCACAGAAAACCTTCGCAGAATATTTTTGCCAGCGGATGGCGAAAAATTCAACATGGAGCTGATGGTGGATTGCAATGGTTTGCTGAAAAAATCTATCAGCCTGTGATCGAATTTGGTTTGCGTTTCCGCTATGGGATAGTGATGGTATTTATGATGATATTTATCATTGTTTTTTCCATGCCCTTTAATGGCAGTATACAAATGAGTTTTTTTCCTTCAATTATTGGTGATACTGTGCGGGCGAATATTGCCATGCATAAAGATGTCAGCTTTGGCCACACCCATGAAACCTTGATGCTCCTCGAGCGGGCAGCCTATGAAACTGATAAAGCCTTGCGGTCAAATGCTGATTTGACGAAAAGCGGCATAGCTAATTTACAACTGTTATCTCAGGCCGATCATAGTGGTGGCGTGACGGTGGAGCTGGCCGACGATTCACCTTATGATTTAGTACAATTTCGCAGAGAATGGGAAAAACGTGTTGGTACACCCGAAGCTGTTCGCAGTATACGGATTCAGAGTGGCCATCAGTCAGATGATGCCTTGCGGGTGGAATTACGCTCCAACGATGATGATGTACTGACGTTAGCTGGGGCTGAGTTGTATAAAGTACTTGAACCGATGCCGGGTATTATCGGTTTACAGGACAATCTCCAACCCGGCCAGCCTCAATTACAGCTGAAATTGAATCAACAAGGTCGAGCTCTTGGACTCAGTACCGATCAGCTGGCCCAGCAGATCCTGCAGGGCTTTAGCGGACAAGTTGTTCAACGTTACCAACGAAACAGTGATGAAATCGAAGTCAAAGTCCGTTACCCGGAAGCTGACAGACAAAACCCGGGAGATGTGTTGAAATCCAGAATTCGATTAGAAGATGGTACGGTTATACCCTTATCCAGTGTGGCTGATATCAGTTATGGTTTTACCCGTGACAGCATTACCCGGATTGATGCCAAACGGGCTATTTATCTTTCTGCGGATGTGGATAAGGATGCGTTATCGGTTACTGAGTTTGTTGCCCAGTTACAGCGTGATGTTGTACCTAAGCTGGAGGCCAAATATCCAGGCCTGACCATCTATTTTGCCGGTGAAGCCGCCGAGCAGGAAGAAACACAAGCTTCTATGCTAAATCTATTTTTGCTAGCGATGTTGGGCATTTATATGCTGCTGGCCATTCCGTTGAAATCCTATATTCAACCGCTGTTAATCATGACGGCCATACCGTTTGGTATTGTCGGCGCATTATTAGGGCATTGGATGAATGATCTGTCATTGGGGATCCTGTCACTTAACGGCATTATCGCGCTCAGTGGTGTGGTGGTGAATGATAGCCTGTTACTGGTGTCCAGATTTAATGATTTGAAAGAGGAACATACTGATGTACGTCAGGCGATTATGATCTCGGCAAGAGATCGTTTGAGAGCGGTATTACTGACTTCTTTCACTACCTTTGCCGGTTTGATGCCCTTGTTAGGAGAAACTTCAAGACAGGCACAATTTCTGATCCCGGCAGCGGTATCATTGGCTTACGGCATTATGTTCGCAACATTCATTACCTTGATATTGATTCCGTTGTTATTGATGATTCAACACGATGTGATGCAATATTTTCATCGTGGCAGTAAAGTGATTTTGCCTGTTACGGAACAAGGTCCCGCGTGATGATTAGTGTTTTGCTTATCGAAGATGATCTCGATCTGGCACAAACCGTGATGGATTATCTGCAACTGGAAGCTATCAGCTGCGATCATGCCAGTAATGGTGCAGCCGGTCTGAATTTACTGCAACAAAACTATTATGATGTGTTGCTGTTGGATCTGAACCTGCCACGCATTGATGGCTTGACGGTATGTGAACGGCTTCGTCATGAAGGATCGGACATTCCGGTGTTAATGTTGACTGCAAGGGATCAGCTTACCGATAAACAGGCGGGGTTTACTGCCGGTACCGATGACTATCTGGTCAAACCCTTTGAGCTTAAAGAGCTGGTCATGCGTATTCAGGCATTATCGCGCAGACGCAGTGGCCAGACGCAATTGTTAAGCTGTGGCGATCTTCACATGAATTTACAACAACGCCAATTAAACCGTGCTGGTATCAATCTGCATTTGTCCCCTATAAGCTGGCGGATTCTGGAATTGCTGTTACGCGAAACGCCCAATGTAGTCAGCCGACAGCGTCTTGAGATCGCGATATGGGGAGAGGAAGTGCCGGACAGTGATAGTCTGAAAGTACATTTGCATCATTTACGCAAAACCATTGATGGGGGTTTTGAAAAATCGCTACTTCGTACCCTGCCGGGAGTGGGCATTGCTATCAGAGCTGATGATGAAAGCTAAAATCAGCCTTAAACGTCTCATCACTTTAAGCTTTTTGATATTTGGTGGTGCCATTGTACTCGGTTATTCCATACTGAGCGCACACCTGTTTTTTCGTGGTATGGACAATATTGTCACCGGTGGAATGGAAAATTCGGCCCTCACTTATCTCGCCAACCATAAATCTATAGCTGATGATGAGCTGGTTAATTTTCGTGGCAGTCAGCTTTCCAGAAAATGGCAAGCACAACCACCAGAAATTCGGAATATTTTTAACCAACCACCACGACATAGTGGCGAACTGGTCAAACGGGATGATTCGCACTGGTTACAACGTCCTGACAAAGTATATTTCGCACTGAAGGTAGATTTGGCAGATCAGTCCGTCTATATCAGCAGAATACTTTCCCGGGAAAATGTCTCCAGTCTGATGAAACGCAATCTGGCTGAAAGTATGCGTTTATTATTGATTGTCAGCGCATTGATTGCTATCTCATTAATGTTGATCACCTGGATTTTAATGCGATTTATCTCCGCTCCAGTCGCAAGGCTGAATAAATGGACTCAATCCTTAACCCCGGAAAATCTATCATATCCAGCACCTGATTTTATGTATCCCGAACTGAACGAAATGGCAAAACTTATCCAAAACAGTTTGTCATCGGTACAACGCAGTCTGGATCGTGAACACCGTTTCCTGCGTTATACCAGCCATGAATTACGTACCCCCATCAGTGTTATTCGTAACAATATTGAATTGCAGTACAAAGTATTACAACAGGCATCTTCAACATTAAATCCAATGCACAAAGATATAGTTGATCGAATTAATCGTGCAAGTCTCACCATGCAGCATCTAACGGAAACATTGCTCTGGTTAAGCCGTGAAGATAACGAAAAACTGCCAGAATCAGTGATTGAAGTGGACAAACTAGTGCAGGAAATCACTGAAGAGATGCGCTATTTGCTACGTGATAAAACGGTTGAACTGATTATTGAAACCCATCCTTATCAATGCTCGAGCAGCGTCGTAGCTGCAAAAATTGTATTAGGTAACCTTATTCGCAACGCCTTTCAACATACCTGGGAAGGACGCATCATTATTAGCCAGTCACACTCCCGAATCAGCATTGTAAATCATCAGTTTGATGTTGATATTGAAGTGGCACCGGAGGAACTGGGGTTCGGTCTCGGATTACAGCTCACCGCACAATTAACCGAAAAACTTGGTTGGTCATACCAGAATATTACTCGTGATAATGGTCATGATGTGATCCTGGATATATCACCCGATCATGACGGCTAGCTGGTAGCTGTAGCTAGGGCTTGTTGATAAACTGACGATAAAATTGTACTGCCGTACGGCCGCTATGACTGGCACGGCGCATAGCAAATTGCTTGGCTTGTTCGTGCAATTCATCTCGATCAACGGCAATATCTACAAACAAAGTGTCGACCATGTCGAGATAAGTCTCCCAACTCGGTGGGTAAAAGGACAGCCACAGACCGAAGCGATCGGACAATGACAGTTTATCCTCAAGACTGTCAGTATAATGTACCTCTCCATCAACAACTCGACTCGCCTGATTTTCAGATTGCTGCTCTGGCAGCAGATGTCGACGATTGGACGTAGCATAGATACGCACATGTTCCGGTGGCAATTCCAAGCCACCCTCCAAAAGACTTTTAAGTGGTTTGAAGCCTTCATCACTCTGTTCAAAGGTCAAATCATCACAGAAAATCACAAACCGAAAGGGCCTGTCTTCCAAATCATCCAGTATTTCCGGTAACCAGCTAAGTTCGGCTTTATCAATCTGCAAAATACGTAATCCCTGTCCAGCAAAACGGTTTAATACCGCTTTAACCAGTGACGATTTACCGGTTCCTCTCGCTCCCCATAACAACGCATGATTGCTGCTCTCTCCCTCAACAAATCGACGGGTATTTTCAACCAGCTGCTGTTTTTGCTCATCAATTCCGATCAGTTGATCAAGCTGAATAGGATCCAAGCGGGTGATGGCTTTGAGTTTTTGAGTATGTGCTCGCCAAACGGCAGCATTGATTTGATGCCAGTCCAGATTATTCATCTGCTGTATCTCCAAGAGTTCAGAAAAAAGCCATTATCATCGTAGCCAAGTTTGCGGTTTGTCAACGGCTTAATTCAAATGCGATAGGCACCTTCACTTCAAGTTGCTGCTGTAACATTTCTTCTGGAAAAGCGGGTAATGGCTGAGCTTTTTCCAGCATTTGCATCACCGCCCGATCCAATCGTTGATAGCCTGAACTGGCATCAATGCGTGACTCTCTTATTTTTCCATCACGGGTGATCACAAAAAATAATTGTACGACGCCTTGTTCTCCTCGTCGTCTGGAAATGCCCGGATAACGTTTTTTTTCTGCCAGGGTTCTGGCCAGTAAATTAAAATAGGTTTGTTGAGCCGCCTGTTGCAGGGCCGTGTCAGCCTGACTGGATATTGAGCTGCTCTCTCTGGCTTCGCCTTGTTCTGCAATTTGCGTTTTTTCCAGCTTTCTTTCAGAACTTGCTGTGTTTTTTTGAGCTGGATCGGCGGTGGCGGCAAGTATTTCTGAAGTATTAGGTTTCGGTTCTAACTTATCTGCAGGTGGTGCAGTATTAACTGCTTTTTTTATTTCGGTTTGCTGTAAAGGTTTTACGGCTTCCATTCGATTCGTTTTTGACGGCATAGCAACTGGGTCATTATTGCGTTCCTGTATATCAGGAATCGCTGATTCTTTGTCAATATTTGTCAACGGTTCTGCTGCCGCAGTAGCCTTTTGTTTCTCTATGGTGGTGGCATCCAGCATACTGATATCAATTTCAAAACCGGCTTCATCAACTGGAGGAACCGGTTGAAGTAGGTACGGGCGTTTTAAGGAATACATACCAAACGCAAACACATGGATCGACATGGCGCTCAAAATAGCCAAAAACCAGTAGCGAAATTTAATCATGTCGAGCGCTATGGACTTGAGTAGCCAGCGAGACTTTCAATATTCCGGCAGCGCGGACCTGTTTGAGTAAAGTCGTTAATTTGGTAACGGGTACGGTTGCATCCGTTTTCACCAGCAGTGTAAAAGATTGAGCATCATTACTCTCGGATATTTTCTGTTTCAGGTGTTCGGTCAGTTTATTGGCTTCAATTAACACATCATTAACTGCCAATTGTCCTTCGGCAGAGATCAGCAAAATGGCATCATGTTCTTCCAAGACTGACTGCTGTTGTGACGTTGGTGGCTGAATTTTGATTAAGTTACTAGAATTTAATTGGCCAGCCATCATAAAAAAAATCAGCATCAAAAACACAATATTAATCAATGGAATCATATTGTCATCAAGCTGATTGCTTCTTGAAACAGGGCTGGGAATGAGGATCATAAGGCTAACCCTGCCAGACTGACCTTTTTTACGCCAATGGATTTTAATTGATCGAGAAAGTCGATCATCTGTTGTGTCGTTACACCTTCAGCAACTGAAATCACAAAAATTCCCGGAGTATTTTCAGTCAGTTTTTGTTTTATTGGTGAGAGCTTTGAAACAGGGTAACGTTGATTAGCGAACTGGTACTCCTCGGCAGATTGTAATAATAGGTAATGCTGAATTTGTATTTCATCAATGTTGTAAGATTCACTTGCAGCAGTAATATCCATCTGCCGCCAATGGGTAAACCCCGAAGACAACATGAAAAACAATAACAAGATGAACACCACATCAATTAATGGTGTCAGGCAAATGACTCGTCGTTTTGCGACCAAGGTTTGGTCAAGCAACATTTTTAAAACTGTCAGCAGATTTTGTTGGCGAGTTGTTTGTCAATGGTGCATGAGTGAAAACCTGCGTAACACCATCATTGATTAGACCGGCAACACGTTCAGTTTTTCGCTCCAGCCAATTATGTGCCAGAACAGCCGGAATCGCTACGCCAAGCCCCACTGCTGTGGTTAACAATGCTTGCCATATCCCACCAGAAAGTACCGAAGGATCAACCTGACTGCCTGCCAGTTCCATCTGCTGAAACGCCAGGATCATACCAATAACCGTTCCAAGCAATCCTAATAGTGGACTTAAACTAGCGATAACTTCGAGCGGACGTAAATAACTGCGCAGCTGATTTAGTCGCAAATTGGCAACTCTTTGCAACTCTTCCTTTAACAATTGCTCGGTGATCTCGGCACGTCTTAGTCCTTCCATGGCCATTGCCAGTAGCTCATCCAGCGGCTTAGTTTTTTTAAGTTGCGAAAGTGCTTGATCAGGCTCATTTTGTTTCCATAGGGCAATGGCTTTTTGTGCTGTGGTCGTAGATTCCGGTGATAACAACAGTAATTGCCAGCATTTAATTAATACAATACTAACGGCAATGACCGAAAATCCCAGCAAAATCCAAACGACCGGACCACCAATGTGTAGTAGTTCCTGTAAGAGTGTTAAAAGAGAGGTTATTTCAACGTCATTTATCACGAAAGCGATCCCAGTCAAAAACGATGACAGTTAATTGCATGAAAAAAGAGTCCCTTGATTAAACAGCATTAATGGTAATGGTTATCATTAAGCTTTGCAAAGAATCTTCAAATCTGTATTGTTTACTGTTCAATTAAATGGATAGCATTCTGCAGCAAGGACAAACCAATATGCTCACCACGTTGAAGTTGATTACGCTGCACCACATGTTCTGGAATATCCATTTGTAGCAACAGATCATTATTTCCCGTTACTTTCATCAGCACCGTAGTGATCCCACGTAAGGTAATCATATCGATAATTATCGCCTGCACCGGATTCTCATGTTCACCACGGGAAGGACGCCGACGTTGATGTAACAGAATTTTACTCGGTGAAATAATCCAATAAACATGGCTGCCCACGGCGAAGTCTGTATCAGCAATATCCAGCTGTTGCTCAAACCATTGCAGTTTTTTTTGGCCATCTACCATCACAATTTGCCCTTCTAACACATTACGGGCATCGGTCAACCTGGCAACATTTAGACTGTGTGGCCGATTAAATACCTCTTCAACAGGCCCCTGTTGTAAGGTATTGCCCTGATGAATCACACACATTTGATCAGCCAGCATCGCTGCTTCATCCAGATCGTGTGTCACCAGAATAATGGGCATGGATAATTGCCTGCGAAGTGCATGTAACTCTAAATAGAGTTTGCGGCGCGTGACTTTATCTACTGCCGAAAACGGCTCATCCAATAATAACACCTCAGGCTCACGCGCCAACGCCCTGGCCAGTGCCACACGTTGTTGCTGCCCACCAGATAGCTGTGAAGGATAACGAGTTTCCAAACCATTTAAATGCACCTGATTCAGCAATGTTCTGGCGATATTTTTCCGCGGGGTTGGCATTGCCAGCAGAATATTCTGCATAACGTTCAAATGTGGAAACAGAGCATAATTTTGAAACACCATGCCGACTCGCCGCTGCTGTGGCGAGTAATTAATCATATGGTTGGTATCAAACCATGTTGTTTTATGAGAGCGGATAAGTCCTTGTTCAGGATGATGTAATCCTGCGATACAACGCAAAACCGTGGTTTTTCCTGACCCGGAAGGACCGACCAACGCCAACATTTCCCCAGGATGACATTGTAGATGCACTTCAAGTGGGATAGGCAGTAGCTGCTTAATAATAACGTCAAGCATCCTACACCCGCATCAATCGGTGGTTAAACCGGTAAATTGCTGTGACCGTTATGACAGCAATTGCCAATAAGATAAGCGACATTTGCATGGCCTGCTGTTGATCAAATGCCAACACACTGTCATAAATAGCAATCGACAATGTTCTGGTCTCACCAGCTATATTGCCTCCTATCATCAGTACTACGCCAAATTCGCCCAGCGTATGACAAAAGCTCAAGATCAAACCTGTTAAAATGCCGGGCCAAGCCAACGGCAATTCAATTTTGATAAAGGTTTTCCAACGGGACAAACCACTGCACCATGCCGCTTCTCGCAGCTCGGGGGAGATATTCTCCAATGCCCTAAGCATCGGTTGCACTGCAAACGGTAAACTGTAAATTATCGAAGCAAACCATAACCCGCTAAATGAAAAAGCCAGATTATCGCCGGTAATGGTATAAAAAAGTTTGCCGGCCACACTATTACTGTCCATACCAACCAATAGAAAATAACCTAATACCGTTGGAGGTAAAACTAAGGGTAAGGTTATCAATGACTCGGCCAGATATTTTCCACGAAATTTGCCTCTGACCAGACTGTAAGCCAATAATAATCCGATTGGTAATAGGCTCAGGCTAGTAACTAGCGCAAGCTTCATCGATACTTCCAGGGCCTGCCAATCCATTATTCAGGGATTACTTATTGTTACGGGGATATAGCCATGTTTGATTAAAATCTTGCCGGCCGATTCGCTGGTGATAAAGTTAATAAATGGTTCAACAGAAGTTGAAGCATCTTTGAGGATAATGAGTTGCTGAGATAATTCTCCAGCCAATTTGATATACCGCCCCTGTTGTTTGATTTTTTCCTGAGTCATATAAGGGTATGGCAATATTGCACCATCCACATTGCTGGCCAAAGCAAACTGTAACGTCTGAGAGGCACTTTCTGCTAATAATAACTCTGGTTGAATCACTTCCCAAAGATTTGCTTCCGTTAGCAGCTTTTGTGCGAGCTTGCCATATGGAGCATGCTTTGGGTTGGCAATAGCAAATTTTCCCAGCCGATTTTGCTCAATAGCCTGTTTCAATCCTTGAAGCTCAATATCCAGGGTTAATGAGGAATGCTGATTAGCAAATAACATTATTTCACTATGTGCGTAGTCAATACGCTGACCACGATGTTTTTGTTGTTTGATTAATATTTGTATATAAAACGGATCTGCGGAAAAAAACACATCATAAGGCGCACCATGAATGATTTGTGTCGCTAAATTACCTGACGCACCATACGTGACGTTAATCTTATCCTCAGACGATAGTTCATACGCCTTTATCAATTCAGGCATAACAAATCGCAAATTGGCGGCTGCCGCCACTCTGAGTATATCAGCGCTAACCCCCATGGAGAGCAGCGGCAATATACAAACCAGGATTTTAATGACTCTTTTTATCATCATTCATTCCAAAAAAGCCCCGCAGTGCGGGGCTTTTTAGTCTAACGTAACGAACCGCGCTAGTCTGCAGTAACTTCGTTAACAGCTTTCATGCTCAGACGAATACGGCCCTGGCGATCAACTTCCAAAACCTTAACATCAATCATGTCACCTTCAGACAGTTTATCACTGACATTTTCCACACGCTCATCCGAGATTTGTGAAATATGTACCAGACCATCTTTACCCGGCAGAATGGTAACAAACGCACCGAAGTCCATCAGCTTGGCAACACGGCCCTGATAGATCTTGCCGACTTCAACTTCTGCAGTGATTTGCTCAATACGGTGCAGAGCATCCTGACCGGCATTGAAATCGGAAGAGAAAATCATCACGGTGCCATCATCCTGGATATCAATGGTCGCACCGGTTTCTTCGGTGATAGCACGAATGGTCGCACCACCTTTTCCGATTACATCACGAATTTTATCAGCATGAATTTTCACAGTGATAATACGTGGTGCAAATTCAGACATTTCCTGACGGTGCGTTGAAATCACTGCATTCATTTTTTCCAGAATATGCAGACGACCATCACGGGCTTGCGCCAGTGCGGTACGCATGATTTCTTCGTTGATACCTTCGATCTTGATATCCATTTGCAGTGCGGTCACACCTTTTTCGGTCCCCGCGACTTTAAAATCCATATCGCCCAGGTGATCTTCATCACCCAGAATATCAGTCAACACAGCATAAGCATCCGGTTCTTTAATCAGACCCATAGCAATACCGGCAACAGGTGCTTTAATTGGTACACCGGCATCCATTAACGCCAAGGATGTACCACACACAGAAGCCATTGAACTCGAACCATTGGATTCGGTGATTTCAGATACTACACGAACCACATACGGGAATTCTTCAGCTGATGGCATAACGGCCTGAATACCACGTTTGGCCAATTTACCATGACCAATTTCACGGCGTTTTGGTGTACCCACAAAACCGGTTTCACCAACACAGAACGGAGGAAAATTATAATGCAGCATGAAACGATCACGGTATTCACCTTCGACGGCATCGATCATCTGTGCATCACGTTCAGCACCTAAAGTGGCCACCACGATTGCTTGAGTCTCACCACGGGTAAACAAGGCAGAACCATGAACACGGGGCAGTACAGTAGTTTCAACAAAAACTGGACGTACCGTTTTGGTATCACGACCATCGATACGTGGTTCACCAGCAATAATACGGCCACGAACCAGTTCTTTTTCCAGTTTTCCAAACACGCCTTTTACGTCATCTTCAGACCATTCACCATCTTCACTGACCAATGCGGCAATAGCTGCCTGGCGAATTTCAGCCAGTTGATCCTGACGCTGCATTTTGTCACTGATGGCATAGGCATTTTTAATACCTTCAAACGCTTGATCTTTAACAGCGTTATACAAACGATCATCTTTTTCCGGAGCAGTCCATTCCCAGGCTGTTTTAGCCGTTTCTGCTTTCAATTCATCGATCAGTTTGATCGCTGTCTGAATTTGCTGATGTCCATACATGACAGAACCCAACATAACCTCTTCAGGCAATTCAGATGCTTCGGACTCCACCATCAATACAGCACTTTCAGTACCGGCAACGACCAAGTCCAGCGAACTGGCCGCCAATTGTTTTTTGGATGGATTGAGGATGTAGTTACCATCAACATAGCCCACTCGGGCAGCACCTAATGGGCCGTTAAACGGAATACCGGAAATCGCCAAAGCAGCAGAAGCACCAATCATTGCCGGGATATCCGGATCGATTTCAGGATCCAAAGCCATTACGGTGGCGATAACCTGTACTTCGTTGATGAAACCTTTAGGAAACAATGGACGCAGTGGACGATCGATCAGACGGGAGGTCAGTGTTTCTTTCTCAGAAGGACGACCTTCACGTTTGAAAAAACCACCAGGGATTTTACCTGCAGCATAGGTACGTTCTTGATAATTTACGGTTAACGGAAAGAAATCCTGACCAGGGTTAACATTTTTCTTTCCGACTACAGTTACCAGCACTGATGTCTCGCCCAGACTGGCAATAATCGAACCACCGGCCTGACGGGCAATTTTTCCGGTTTCCAGGCTGAGAATGTGCTCACCGAACTGAACTGTCTTTTTTACTGAATTCACTAGTATTTCCTTCTCTTGACTACATCAGCCATGAACCTTTTCATAACTGATTTAAAAAACGATAAACGCATAAATGAATATGCCCCTGAAACCGCGGGGGATTTCAGGGGCATATCAGTCAACGCACCAGCCTAATGCCAATCATATTGGCGGTGGCTCGATGAGATGTTTTACAGACCACGTCGGGTAATTAGCGACGCAGACCTAAGTCAGCAATTAAATCACGGTAACGGTTAATATCCGTTTTTTTCAGGTAGTCGAGCATTTTACGACGACCACTAACCATTTTTAACAGACCTTGACGTGAGTGATGATCATGGATGTTAGTTTTAAAATGGTCTGAAAGATTGGTAATACGTGCTGTCAGCAGCGCTACCTGCACTTCAGCTGAGCCGGTATCGCCTTCGCCACGACCGTATTTTTTAATGATTTCTTGCTTTTGTTCTGCAGTAATTGACATAAAAACTCCAACTTTTTATAGCCTTTGGCTATGAGTTAAATTCTGAAATAATCCAGCCAGTTAAACCGAATTACCCAACCTTTTAAGAGTGGCGAATTTTACCGGTTTTATCCGCTCTTCACAAGCGAGTTAAACCGTTTCACCGGTAACAAACAAACGTTTTGCTGAAACCGTGCCATCCAGGGCCAATTCCCCCAGACCGATAAAGTGATCCTGATAATCAAATAAACGGACTTTTGCGCTTTGTCCCTGTACATCAGTTTTGACTGCCCGACCGTATCGCATATCATCAGACATTGCCAAATCCAGTTTGATATGAGGCCAGTCCGGCAAAGCTTCATGGGCGGGTAGTAACTGATTATCCAGTCCTGCCAATCCCTGCTGCTCGGCCAGCTCACCCAATGTCTCCAGACTTAATGTCTGGGTTAAATCATAGCCTGCGGCATCAGTACGCCTCAGCATTGTGACATGTCCACAACTGCCTAAAGCGGCAGCGATATCCTGCACCAGCGTACGAATATAGGTTCCCTTGCTACAGGCAACCTGCAAGGTAAAACTCTCAGCATCGCACGCAAGTAATTCAATACTGTAGATGGTAATAAGACGTGATTTACGTTCAATTTCAATGCCCTGACGTGCCAGCTTATATAATGGCTGGCCCTGATGCTTTAATGCAGAAAACATTGGCGGGATCTGCTGTTGCTCTCCGACAAAATCCAGCAAAACCTGTTGCAGCTGTTCAGGCGAATATTGGGGAATTGCTTGTTGTGCTATCATCTTACCATCGCTATCACCGCTATCGGTAAGAATGCCCAACTGGCAACGCACCTGGTACTGTTTGTCAGCATCCAGTAAATAGGTGGAAAGCTTGGTCGCTTCGCCAAGGCAGACAGGTAAGACCCCGGTTGCTAAGGGGTCGAGGCTCCCAGTATGCCCGGCCTTATTTGCATTAAATAATCGTTTAACGCGTTGCAGAACATGATTTGAGCTCAGTCCGGTTGGCTTGTCGATAATGACGATACCGGTTATGTCGCGACCTTTTTTACTGCGTTTTACCATTGGTGAAACTCAATCTTTATCAGTTTCTGGATCAGGATCCTGTTCGTCTTTGATATCGGCGTTGGCTTTGGAGATCAACTCATCCATATAAAAGCCATGCTCCAAAGTCGTGTCATAACGAAACTGCAGTTCAGGCATGATGCGTAATTTCACGCGTTTAGCCAGCGCCCGGCGTAAAAATCCAGCAGCATTATTCAATCCTGCCAGACATTCTTTGGCTGCTTCTTCAGAATCAAATCCACTCAGCCGAGTGACATAAATACGTGCATATTTCAGATCGGATGTCACATCAACATGCGACACCGTGACCATACTGACACGCGGATCAGCCAGATCATGCTGAATCAGCAAAGCCAATTCACGCATCATGACCTCGCTGATTCGGTTTGTGCGACTAAATTCTCTTGCCATTAAAGACTCGGTTTCATTAATACACGTTCAAATACTTCAATTTGATCGCCCGGTTTAACGTCTTTGTAGTTTTTCACACCAATACCACATTCGGTACCGGCATTTACTTCGTTGACATCATCTTTGAAACGACGTAACGATTCCAGTTCACCTTCATAGATAACAACGTTATCACGTAAAACACGAATTGGATTGTTACGTTTAACACTGCCTTCAAGCACCAGACAACCGGCAATATCGCCGAATTTCGGTGAGCTGAACACATCATCAACACGTGCCAGACCAATGATTTCATCTTTGTAGACGGGCTCAAGCATACCGGTCATCGCCTTGGTGACCACGTCCAGCAAATCATAAATAATGCTGAAATACTGAACATCCAGACCTTTTTCCGCAATGACTTTTCGAGCTGCATTATCAGCACGAACATTAAAGCCAATCAAAATCGCATCAGACGCAGCAGCAAGTTGTGCGTCGGTTTCATTAATACCACCAACACCAGAACCAACAACCCGGACCTGAACCATATCGGTCGATAACTTCTGCAGACCCTGGCTAACCGCTTCAACTGAACCATGAACGTCACCTTTGATGACCACATTCAGGGTTTTCAGATCACCAGCTTCCATTTTGTTGAACATATCGTCCAATTTGGCCGCTTGTTGTTGGGCCATTTTCAGCTCACGCGCCTTGGTCTGACGGAAGCTGGCAATCTCTCTTGCCGTGCGATCGTCCGGAGCCACCTGTAATTCATCACCTGAAGCAGGCGTGCCGGAAAGACCCAGTAATTCAACCGGGGTAGACGGGCCAGCTTCATCCATTTGTTGTCCATTTTCATTGAACAAGGCACGGACTCGACCAAACTCCTGACCGGCCACAACAATATCACCTTTTCTCAACGTGCCACGCTGTACCAGTACAGTAACAACCGTACCACGACCTTTATCCAAACGCGACTCAACCACCGTCCCATGGGCAGGTCCTTTAACTGGTGCGGTTAATTCCATGACTTCAGCCTGCAATGAAATCGCATCCAGTAAGTCATCAATGCCCTGACCAGTTAAAGCTGAAACCGGCACAAACTGAACATCACCGCCCCAATCTTCAGGGACGACTTCATGATTTGTTAATTCCTGTTTAACCCGATCCGGGGTGGCATCTGGCTTATCCATTTTGTTTACGGCAACAATCAGCGTTGAACCGGCAGCTTTAGCGTGCTGAACAGCCTCAATTGTTTGCGGCATAACACCATCATCTGCTGCTACCACTAATACTACGATATCCGTGACCTTGGCTCCGCGTGAACGCATTTCAGTAAAAGCAGCATGGCCTGGTGTATCCAAAAAGGTCACTTCACCACGACTGGTTTCTACTTTATAAGCACCGATATGCTGAGTGATACCACCGGCTTCGCCAGATGTCACCTTGGTGCGTCGGATGTAATCCAGCAAAGAGGTTTTACCATGATCAACATGGCCCATTACAGTAACAACAGGTGCTCTTGGAACCGCTTCGCCCGTCACTTCAATAGAGGCTTCCAGGGCTTGTTCAACTTCATTTTCCTGAACCGGCTTGGCAACATGGCCCATTTCTTCCACCAGAATAACGGCAGTATCCTGATCCAGGACCTGATTGATAGTGGCCATTGTGCCCATACCCATCAACGCTTTGATCACTTCGGCCGCTTTAACGGACATACGCTGCGCTAAATCAGAGACTGAAATGGTATCTGGTACACTGACTTCGCGGATAACCGGCGCAGTTGGACGGGAAAAACCATGTTCTGTTGTGGTTTCAACCGTCGCAGTTTTTTGTGAGACACCTTTCTTCTTCTTGCGACGACCTTTGCCTTCGCTAACATGAAGTTCTTTACGTTCAAATTCATCATCACGTTGGAAACGACCACGACGTGCGGGTTTATCTTTACTTGCAACGTGTTTTGCGTCGGCTTCTTTACGATCTGGTTTTTGTTCTTTGGCTTGTGCTTCCGCAGCTGCAAGGCGGGCTTCTTCTTTCGCTTTTTCTAAAGCTTCCTCTTCTTCACGAGCTTTTTTCCGCGCTTCAAGCGCTTTTTCAGCTTCGATACGGGCAAGGTTGGCAGCACGACGCTTGGCATCAGCTTCTTCAAGCTTTATATGAGCTAATTGAGATGCCGTCAATTCCGGTTTTGCCGGTTGTTTTTTTACAGCGACAGATTGTTTTTCTTCTTTGAGTTTCGCTTCTTCGGCAAGAGCTTTTTGCTCCTCTTCTGCAGCTAAACGTGCCTCTTCATCTGCCAGCCTTTCAGCTTCGATTGCTGCGGCAACTGCTGCAGCTTCACGTTCAGATTCTGCTTTCTGCAGGCTAGTTTGCTCTTGCTGCTTACGCGCTATTTCCTGCTGTCGAAGCTGTTCCTGACGCGCGACTTCCTCTGCATTTGCCTGTGCTTGAGATACAACTACAGGTTTTTCGGATTGTGCACTATTTGTTTCAACTTCAGCACGTTTAACAAACGTGCGTTTTTTTCGAACTTCAACACTGACACTTTTTCCAGCTTGACGAGATGTTCCTCCGCCTAATTTAATCTCACTGACCGATTTGCGTTTCAGTGTGATTTTCTTTAGTGAGGCTTCGTTTTTACTGGCTGATTTGCCATGTCTTTGCTGTAAAAATTGCAAAAGGCTTTGCTTTTGATCTTCCGTAATCAAATCATCCGTTTTTGAGACTTTAATTCCGGCCTCGTTAAGCTGTTCTACTAAACGCTCAGGTGTGATACCGACAGTATCGGCCAGGTCCTTAACCTTCATGTCACTCATTGGTTACTCCCCTGTTTCTGTTTGTTCGTCTGCAAACCATGACTCACGTGCTTTCATGATAAATGCGGCGGCTTGTTTCTCATCAATGCCACCCGCTTCAACTAATTCATCCACGGACTGATCTGCAAGATCATCAATAGTGATAACACCCTGACTGGTTAACTTAGCAGCTAATTCAGCGGTCATACCGGGTAAATCTTTTATTGTTTCTGCTGGAGATGCATTTTCTATTTGCTCTTCACTGGCAATGGCTCGTGTCAGTAACACATCCCTAGCTCGTGAACGTAATTCGTTCACAATGTCAGTGTCGAACTCTTCGATATCAAGCATTTCCTGTTCCGGCACATAGGCAACTTCTTCAAGTGAAGAAAAGCCTTCCTGAGCCAGGATCAAAGCAACATCTTCATCTACGTCCAAATCAGCCATAAAAGTCTGAATCAACGAACTGATTTCGGTTTCCGCCTTTTGGTCGGCATCTGAAGCTGACATGACGTTCAACTCCCAACCAGTTAACTGGCTGGCCAAGCGTACATTCTGACCACCACGGCCTATTGCCTGTGACAGCTGGCCATCTTCCACTGCAATATCCATACTGTGGGCGTCTTCATCAACCACGATAGATAATACTTCCGCAGGTGCCATGGCGTTAATGGCAAAACGTGCCGGTTCTTCATCCCACAGAATAATGTCGACACGCTCGCCAGCTAATTCATTGGTGACCGCCTGAACACGCGAACCACGCATCCCGACACAGGCACCCACCGGATCAATTCGTGGTTCATGCGCTAAAACGGCGATTTTGGCGCGTAAACCAGGATCACGGGCCGCACCTTTGATTTCTATCATACCGTCACCAATCTCTGGAACTTCAAGGCTGAACAATTCAATCAATAATTCTGGTGCTACACGACTGACAACCAATTGTGGCCCGCGCGCTTCTGTACGAATTTCTTTTAAATAACCACGGATTCGATCGCCGCTACGGAAATTTTCACGAGGAATCATTTCTTCACGAGGCAAAAGAGCTTCAGCATTCCCGCCCAGATCCAGGGTTACATTGCCACGTTCAACACGTTTTACTGTGCCATGAATCATTTGCCCCACTTTTTCGCGATACATATCAACTACTTGAGCACGTTCTGCTTCGCGTACTTTTTGAACGATAACCTGTTTGGCTGTTTGAGCAGCAATTCGACCAAATTCAACCGAATCCATTGGCTCACGAATGTAATCACCTACTTTGGCATCTGACTGTTTGGCCAGCGCATCAGACAATTTGATTTGCAACTCTGAAGATTCGAAGTTTTCGTCATTATCATCGACAATTAACCACTGACGGAAAGTTTCATAGTTGCCAGTCTGGCGATCAATCGCAACATGGGCATCTATTTCCATTTCATAACGTTTACGGGTGGCCATGGCCAACGCCGCTTCGATCGCCTGAAATATAACTTCTTTCCCCACGCCTTTTTCATTAGACATGGCATCAACAACCAGCAAAATTTCTTTATTATTCATCACGCCCCCAGTGGATCGATGCAAGCGATTGATCCAAAACTAAGTTTTTTCATTAACAGCAAATAGTACGCTTTTTCAGGCAACCAGTCGCGCTTTAGCCAACTTTGCCAATGGTAAGGCGTACACCTCACCATCTACTTCAATTAATACTTCACCATTCTCAAAGCCCTGCAACACACCGGTAAAATTCCGTCTGCCTTCCACTGGTAATTTAGTGGTAATTTTTGCTGGGGAGCCAGTAAAACGGATAAAATCACGTTCTTTAAATAACGGACGATCAAATCCTGGTGAGGAAATTTCCAGTGAATAGGCTTTTTTGATGGGGTCTTCAACATCGAGAATGCCGCTGACCTGGTGACTGACACGTTCACAGTCTTCTATGCCAATGCCTTGATCTGCATCAATATAGATTCTGAGGAGTGGATTTTGTCCCCCCTGAAGGTATTCCACACCGACCAGCTGGTATCCCAGCGACTCAATCGGTGCTTCAATTAGTTTTTCAATTTGATCAGATACGGCCATAGGCTAGCAAATAAAAAAAAAGGGCCATTGGCCCAATTTTAACTCCACAAAAACAAAAACCCCAATTAGGGGTCCTGTCTTAACATTATTATTGGTAGCGGGGGCTGGATTTGAACCAACGACCTTCGGGTTATGAGCCCGACGAGCTACCAGGCTGCTCCACCCCGCACCTGACTAAGTCGCATACTATACACAAACCACTGCATGCTAGCAAGCCCGATTATTAATTCTCTTTCAATTTACGGGTAAGTGTATTTCGGCCCCAGCCCAATAACTTTGCGGCTTCTTGACGTTTACCTGCTGTTTTCTCCAGTGCAACCTCCATTAGCAGGTGTTCTATCATCGGTACTACATCAGCCAGCACACCTTCCTGACCGCTCAGAGCCTTGTTTGCAGCCCAGAGACGAAACATTTGTTGCCAGTCACCACCGCTACGAACTGATTCCATACCACCGTCAGCTGTCAGCTCCATCGGTAAATCCTCCATTTGTACAACCTGCCCAGGAGACATGACGGTAAGCCAGCGACAAGTATTCTCTAATTGTCTTACGTTGCCGGGCCAGGGTAACTGCGATAAATAACGCTCAACCTCGGGCGAGACACTTTTCAAGCCCATGTTAAGTTCCCGCGCTGCTTTATTGAGAAAGAAGGCGACCAGTGCCGGAATGTCTTCTCGACGTTCGCGTAAGGAAGGAATATGGATACGAATAACATTTAAACGGTGAAACAAATCTTCGCGAAAATCACCACGCTCGACCTGCTGTTCCAGATTCTGATGCGTTGCAGCGATAATTCTCACATCTGCTTTTACAGCACTATGCCCACCAACACGGAAAAACTCGCCGTCTGATAAGACTCTTAAAAGGCGTGTTTGCAGTTCCAACGGCATATCACCGATTTCATCCAGAAATAAGGTGCCACCATCTGCCTGCTCAAAACGTCCCTTACGCTGCACATGTGCTCCAGTAAAAGCCCCCTTTTCGTGACCAAATAATTCAGACTCCAGCAATTCTCTTGGAATGGCCGCCATATTAAGAGCAATAAACGGGTTTTGCCTGCGCGGACTATGTTTGTGTAAAGCATGGGCGACCAGTTCTTTACCAGTGCCCGACTCACCATTAATTAACACGGTGATATTGGAACGTGCGAGCCGTCCAATGGCACGAAATACTTCCTGCATGGCGGGTGCTTCACCAATAATTTCACTGCCAATATTTATTTCGCCAGCAGGATTGTTGTGTTGTTGCTGATGGTGGGTGATTGCCCGCTGTACCAAATCAACCGCTTCATCAACATCAAACGGTTTTGGCAGGTACTCAAAAGCCCCCCCTTCATATACGGATACCGCACTATCCAAATCCGAATAAGCGGTCATAATAATGACCGGCAAGTCAGGCTGCTTTCGCTGAATTTCTGCTAAAAGTTGCAGGCCATCAAGTCCTGGCATGCGAATATCACTCACTAGCACATCAGGCGGGGTATTTGTACCACGTTTTAACTGCTCTAAAACCAGATCTCCACTCTCAAAGGCTTTGACAGTGATGTCTACAGCTTCCAGTGCCTTTTGTAATACCCATCGAATCGATCGGTCATCATCAACAATCCATGCTATTGCTTTAGCGCTCACGGTGTCACTCCAAAGGAAAAATAATTGCAAATATAGTCTGACCTGCATGGCTGGAACAACTGACTGTTCCGGCATTTCGGTGCACAAGATTCTGTACCAGATAAAGTCCCAGTCCAGTACCATCCGCTCGCCCTGTCACCAAGGGATAGAACAAGCTGTCTTGTAATTGTTTGGGAATACCTGGTCCGTTATCTTCGATTTCAACCAGTACGCCTAACTTATAAAACCGTTTTTCAATGGTCAGATTACGTTGAATACGGGTTTTCAGACGAATAATACCTATGCCATGCATTGCCTGTACTGCGTTTCGTACTATATTTAAAAAAATCTGAATTAACTGATCAAAGTCAGCATGTAAAGCGGGAATACTGGGATCATAGTCAGTAATAAATTGAAGTCGCTCATCAACTTCAATATCAACCAGTTGACGCACCCGTTGTAAAACCTCATGAATATTCAGATACTGTTTTTCAGATTGCTGATATGGTCCCAGCATTCGAGTCATCAGATTTTGCAAGCGGTCAGCTTCATTAATAATAATTCGGGTATATTCTTTCAAATCATCGGAAGCCAATTGACGTTCCAATAATTGTGCAGCCCCTCTCAAGCCACCCAACGGATTTTTAATTTCATGTGCCAGCCCACGTACCACCTGTTGCTGTGTATGAAGATTTTCATCACGATTAACACGCTGTTGATAATCCAGTTGCGCTAACTCCACCAAGAGATGGGGCTCAGCCACATCCAGCACTTTAATTGAACAATCCACTACTATTTCACCGGCAGCAGGGATAAACAGCTGAACTTCACGCTCTATTAACGCCTGTCCATTACTGAAAACCCGACGTAATGAATTCAATAGATGCGTTTCACCTGGTAACAGAGTCTGAAAGGGAACATGTTCAGCCTGTCGTTGGCTAATTTCAAACATGACTTCAGTTGAGGTATTGATATAACAAACCCGTAAATTCGTGTCGAGCACAAGTATCGCGGTTGATAAACTTTCCAGTACGTCATCACTGGAAAACTGCTCAAAATTAATCAATTTGTTATTTAAGTTCATGAGCTGCCTTTAGCAAAAAACGCTCCATTTGTAGGCATCAAACCACACATCATATTTAACATTATGATTTAACTGGAAATAATATTTTTTTACATGGAAGAGCTTAACCAAATATACCTGTTTCAGCAGAGAGAAAAGCATTACCTCACTCAAGACTGCCTCTTTTTGGTGCAACTGTTAAGGTGTATTTGGCGTGGTTGGAAAACCGGGGTTGGTTGGAAAGGCTGGAATGCTTGATGCACCGGATCCCGTCTGATTATTTTGACGGCCTGGATTCAATAAACTGGTTCGTTGTAAATGAAAGGTAATGGTTTCGCTCTGAGCCAGAACTTCTCCAGAAGCATTCAATACTTTGGCTGACAAGGTATGCGTTCCCCTATCCAGATTTTCCAGCATAAAACTGAGTTGAGCCATTGGCATGCCTGCCGGTAAGCCGTCGAGGTATAACTGAATCAAATCGCCGCGTTCCGGATTTAATGCTGGAAACACTTGTAAATTGACAGTGACATTGCCGTTATTAACACGAAGACCAACATCATCTTCGGGCGCAACAATAACTACCTTATAATTTGGGACAGCATCTGTATTATCAGACTTTTCCTGCTCTTCATCGCTAGCGGCATCCGTCACTTCAGGGATTTGTACGGGTGAATAAGTCATGGGCTGCTGTAGTTCGATCTTTTCAGCATTTTCACCGTTTTCACCAGGCTGATCTGAATACACCTGATTGCCATTGTCATCGACCCAGCGATAGATATCCTCAGCCGCAACAGCTGTGCCGAGACCAAGCAACATGACAAGAATCAATTTCATGCTTATGAATATAGGTCAGCCATGACCAATGTGCAACTGCGAAACATAAAAAAACGCCTCCACATGGGAGGCGTTTTGTGACTGCAATCAAAAAAATTACAGACTGTAGTACAGATCAAACTCAGCAGGGTGTGTTTCCATACGCAGGCGAGTGACTTCTTCCATCTTCAAATGGATATATCCATCGATCATGTCATCAGTAAATACACCACCTTCAGTTAAGAAAGCACGATCTTTGTCCAGCTCTGCCAACGCCTGATCCAGGGCATGGCATACTTTTGGAATCGCAGCATCCTCTTCTGGAGGCAAGTCGTACAAATCCTTATCCATCGCATCGCCAGGGTGGATCTTGTTTTTGATGCCATCCAGACCAGCCATCATCATTGCACTGAATGCCAGGTATGGGTTGGCTGATGGGTCAGGGAAACGTACTTCAATACGACGTCCTTTTGGATTGCTGACAAACGGAATACGAATAGAGGCACTACGGTTACGCGCTGAATAAGCCAGCATAACAGGCGCTTCAAATCCGGGAACCAGACGTTTGTAACTGTTGGTACCAGGGTTGGTAAACGCATTCAAAGCTTTAGCATGTTTAATAATACCGCCGATATAAAACAAAGCCGTTTCTGACAAGCCACCATATTTATTACCAGAGAACAGGTTTTCACCATCTTTCGCTAAAGATTGGTGAACATGCATACCACTACCATTATCACCAACCAAAGGTTTTGGCATAAATGTTGCCGTTTTACCGTAGGCATGCGCAACGTTATGCACGACATATTTCAGTGTTTGAACCTCGTCGGCTTTTTTGACCAACGTGTTGAACTTGGTACCAATTTCACACTGACCAGCAGTAGCTACTTCATGGTGATGTACTTCTGTTACCAGACCCATTTCTTCCATGGTTAAACACATGGCTGAACGAATGTCTTGAAGTGAATCAACCGGAGGTACTGGGAAATAACCACCTTTAACACTTGGACGGTGGCCTTTGTTACCATCAGGAAATACTTTTTCGGTATTCCATGAGGATTCGTCTGAGTCGATTTTATAAAATGAGCCAGAAATATCACTGCCCCAGCGAACATCATCAAGAATGAAAAATTCTGGTTCAGGCCCAAAGAAAGCAGTGTCTGCCAAACCGGTAGACGCCAAGTAGGCTTCTGCACGTTTGGCCACACTGCGTGGATCACGCTCATATCCTTGCATAGTTGCCGGTTCAACGATATCACAACGAACGATTAGTGTTGTGTCGTCCATGAACGGATCCAAAACAGCAGTCGAAGCATCTGGCATAAGAATCATATCCGATTCATTAATACCCTTCCAACCTGCAACCGATGACCCATCAAACATCACACCTTCTGAGAAAGTATCTTCATCGATTGAATGGGCAGGGTAAGATACGTGCTGCTCTTTACCACGCGTATCGGTGAAACGGAAATCAAGGAATTTAACGTCCTCGTCCTTAATTATCTGAAGCACATTTTCGGCTGACATTTATAATCTCCAAATTAAAAAACTGCACACCCTGGTGCAAAAAAACTTACTCGCATTTACAGCACAAACCTTGCCAACTCGTAGGCAACCTAAAATCAACCATTTGAGTGCAGCCATCAGCCATTTTTGCGCCGTAATGGTGCAAAGAACGCCTCAACCGCACTATTTGAGTGCTACGCACCAACTTGGACCGTAATCATTATTTCATCACTTTCTTTCACTGTCCCGACAATCTGATGCCCATGAATTCTGGCCCATGCCGGAATATCACTTAATGCTCCAGGATCTGTACATATCACCTTGAGAATATCCCCAGGCGATAATTCGCCCACTTTATTCTGGGTTTTAATGACTGGCAAGGGACACAACAGTCTCCTTGCATCCAATTCAACTTGTTTCACACGTACCACTCCTGTGGAACCTGCTCTGCAGCGATTGGCCTTGCCTGAATTTGTTGCGAAGACTGGTCGGGTAAAGAAATCTCCACTTCGACCTCATCAGCATAACGACCTTGACCAAAACGCGCGACAATCGATGCGACCAGCGGAAAATCCTGCTGTTCAATGTCCCCATCTATTATTGCCATGGGGCCATTATGGCTAATCGAGTACAGACTGATAAATTGTTTGCGATACCCTTCGAGGAACTTGCTCTCTCCAGCATCCCGGGCAATGATCATTTTAAAATCGGCTTTTGGCCGAAGATGTCGACCCACTTTCAATAACATAATATCATCGAGTTCATATTCACGACTGTTTCTGGCGGTCCATAAATCAACCAACTTACTCGAATAACTCTCATCAGTCAGAAAACAACACCCTCCAGCAGGGGTGGCAAAATCGTCAAAGCCAAACTGTTTTGCCAAAGCAATTTGCGGCTTGCGATTACGTCCATGAAAGTCATACAGTTTACTCCGGTCCACCCACCCTTCACGCTCAGGTTTAGTTGGCTGGAGATTTTTGGCGCATAACGGACGTAATAACAGATCATCAGCCCCAGACTCCGCTGCTACAATCGGCATAGTGCGCTTTAATTGTGATTTGGGACGCTGACCAATGACTTCTCCGGTGATAATGAAATCAAAACCATGCATATGATTTTCTTTCACCCATTCAACCGCTTTTTTGACCATAAAGATTTTACAGTCCAGGCAGGGATTCATATTCGCGCCGTAACCATGCTTTGGATTGAGCAATACCTCTTTGTATTCTTCGATCACATCAATGATGTGTAGTTTGATCCCGAGCTGTTCGGCTACCCACAATGCATTATTACGTTTCTGCTTGTCTTTATGCTGATTTCGAATCGCGTGCGTATGCCCTTCGACGCAGAAACCGGTAAAAAAGTTAATACCTTCAACTTCAATCCCCTGTTCCTGCAGAACACGCACCGCAAGCATGGAGTCGAGACCGCCTGAAATCAATGCAACGGCTTTATGCGCTGAACACATTATGCCGTGCCTCCGACCGTCAAAGCATCAATTTTCAATGTAGGCTGACCGACACCAACCGGAACACTTTGTCCTTCTTTACCGCAATTACCAATGCCCGAATCCAACTCGAGATCATCAGCCACCATGCTGATGCGATTCATGACTTCGGGACCATTGCCGATCAGCGTGGCACCTTTGACAGGACGAGTCACTTTGCCATTTTCAATCAGATAAGCCTCACTACTGGAAAATACAAATTTGCCAGAAGTAATATCGACTTGCCCCCCACCAAAATTAACCGCATAAATACCTTTTTCAACACTGGCGATAATTTCTTCTGCTTTGTGTTGTCCGGCCAGCATATAGGTGTTGGTCATGCGTGGCATTGGCAAATGTGCATAGGATTCTCGCCGTCCATTGCCAGTACTGCGGGTTCCCATTAACCGAGCATTTAATTTATCCTGCATATACCCCGTCAGTCGACCGTTTTCAATTAAGGTAGTGAATTCCGTAGGTGTGCCTTCATCATCAATAGTTAACGAGCCACGTCGATCTGTTAAGGTGCCATCATCCACTACCGTACATAATGGAGAAGCGACCTGTTCTCCCATTTTGCCAGAAAAGGCTGAAGTATCGCGCCGGTTGAAATCACCTTCAAGTCCATGGCCAACCGCTTCATGCAGCAATACGCCTGGCCACCCCGAAGCCAATACCACTGGCATAGAACCCGCTGGAGCATCAACAGCATCCAGATTCACCAGGGCCTGCCGCACGGCTTCTTTGGCAAAACCTACGGCTAAATCATTATCAATAAAATACTGATAATCCAGACGGCGGCCCCCACCCGCGCTGCCGCGTTCACGCCGGCCTTTTGATTCAACGATCACGCTGACGTTCATACGAATTAATGGACGGATATCTGCTGCGTAAGTGCCATCACTGGCTGCAATTAAAATATGTTCCAGACTGCCCGCCAAACTAACTGTCACCTGTGTTACACGGGGATCAGCAGCGCGAGCATAAGCATCTGCTTCACGCAACAAATTCAATTTTGTCTGCGTATCCATACCTAATATGGGATCATGATCAGAATACAGTGGTGCGGCATGCATATATTTACGAGCATTAACCTTATTCTGTTGCCCATGTTTTACCAGGGCACTGGCAGCATTCGTCGCTTCCAGTAATGATTTCAAATTTAGATCATCGGAATAGGCAAAGCCGGTTTTTTCACCGCTACAGGCCCTGACCCCAACACCTTGCTCAAGATGATAGCCCCCATCTTTTATGATGCCGTCATCCATTAGCCAGTTTTCGCCTCGCGAACGCTGAAAATATAAATCAGCAAAATCAATACCCGGCCGCATAGCGCTAGATAAAGCTCGCTCAATATCCTGTGATTGCAACTCAGCAGGCACCAGGATCTGTTGTTCCAGTTGGTCAAATATAGGGTTTGTCATTGCTTATGGACTACGTGATAAATTGATTATCTTAGCAGATACTAAGGCTTTTCTGGGGCTTTCAACGAGAGATCAGGATCATCCCAGGAACCGGTGAGTCGATAACGATAGCTAATCATATCGACCAGATCCCGATCAAATAACCGACCGGCAATTCGATCAACCAGATAAATCGCTGTTCCGACTCCCAGACCAACCGGTCCTCCAGCAACAGCACCGGCAAGTGGCAGGGTGGATGATACATTTGGCGTAACAACAACTGTTTGGTGATAGGTTCTATCAACAATATTAATCGGTCCGGTAACATCAATACTGGCGCTGTCGCCACGCATATTCAAGTTATCAGTAACCGCCTGACCATTGGCAAATTGAAAATCGCCACTGATTTCTCTGAACGAAAAACCTTTACCGAAAAAATCACTGAAATCCAGTGCCAGCCGGCGTGGAATAGCGGCAAAACTCATTAAGCCAAATATTCGTCCTGCTGCACCTGGCTCAACATCCACCAATTGACCATCATCTATTTGCAGATTCAAATTGCCTTGCAGGTTGGCCATTGAGAGATTTAACGGTTCGTCTGGCCAGCTAAACTGTCCGGTAACTTCAACCTGGTTGGAGTGAATGGCTGCTTGATAACCTAAATCCTCAAATAAGCCAGCAAGATCATTACTGGTGAGTTTTAGATTTAACTGACTGCTATCCGCAAGGTCGTTTTTTTGCCAGACTCCATCCAGTTCCGCTTGTAACACTGCCGATTGCATACTGGCACTTTGCAACAACCAGCTATTCCCTTGCTGAAGCGCCCGGGCCTGTACGCGTCCCAGTTGCATCCCATCAACTGTCAAACTATCAATGTTTAACTGAAAGCTTGGCCATAACTCGGAATTAAATTTTTTGTGGCTGTTTGACTGATTGTTGGTTGCGGGTAGTTGTAGATCAACAAAATCAAAGTGCAACGTGGGAAGTAAATCAGAATCAACGGGCCAACGAATATCGCCTCTTAGCTGCCGAGATTGAATATCCATTTGCCAGATTTGGTTACGTTGAGATGCTTTGGTTTGAACGTCGTTAAGTACCCACTGGTTAAACCGCAGATTATCCACCGCCAGATCAATATCAATTGCTGGCCAATTATCGAAGTTTTGTTCAGTGACGCTGTCTGCCAACCAGGTTTGTTGCCATTGCGTCCACTCCGAAATGGACAACTCGTTCAGACGCCCTCTTAATCGAATACCGCTTGCCGGTAGCTCAGGCTCTGGAATGCCAATAGTAATTTCACCGCGAGCAGAATCCTCAAGCAGCCAGACAGCGCCTGCTATATCAGCATAATTTAATTGCAGTAATGAGTTCCCTTTGTCATCTTTAATCAATTTAATATCTAATAAACGTTTATCAGCGGCAGTTTTCCCCAGCGGTTCCGGAGCCTCAATTGTCAGCCCCGCCAGTTCAGAAGTCACCCGAATATCGGTATCAAATTCGCCTAGTGACTTTTCACTCACCTCCACATTGGCTTGATATTGCGTCGTGCCTTTTACAAAGCCAGGCATTTTGCCCTGCCATAGCTGCGCCAGCTGCTGACTGGATATCTCACCTTTTGCGGTCACCAATGTCGATTCGGTTCCTGGTATGACATCAATCGTGGTAGGCCTGTCTAAAAAAGTGGCGGTAATCGCCTCTGCGTTTACCCCATCATTACTGAAGAATAACTGGCCGTTGATATTTTGAATCGGCATATCCGGCATGGCGGTAACCGTGAGCTGACTGGTTTCAAAACTGACATGACCATCGGCATCAGTGGCATTCGGATCAAGCAATGGAATTTTCAAGTTAAGAGCAATAGTGCTTTTGCCTTGAGCTTTCACCCAATTCGTTATCTCACCATAACGGGTACTGAGCGGACTCATCTGTAAAAAATCTAGGGCGTTCTGTGTGCTACCCGATAACAATCCCGTCAAATCCAGCATCGGTTTACCAGCATAAACTTTGTCAATAACTGCGCTGACATCAACAAAGTCAAACCCGGCAATTCTGCCGGTTTCAGGCAATATCTCCAATTTGTTGCCGCTGCTCAGCACTTGGCCATTAATATTTTCCAATACCGGCCATCCTTTACCATAATCCAGTCCGACATCAATGACATTAAGGCTCGCTTCAAATTCGTTCGCAGTATTCTTATCGGTAAATGGAAAATCGGCCAAATTGCCTTTCAATTTGAGGCTTCCCGTTTCAATCTGACCGCTGGTATAAGCATTTTCTGCCCACTTGAGATAATCCGGATCCAGAATTGAACGTGGTACATAACTCAACCATTTCGCTATGGCCACATCCAGCATTTGTATATCTATATCAGCAAAGGTAGTTTCAGTCTGATGTTCAAGCCCTACTTTGCCACGGACTGTCAGATCATTATTCCAGATATTCAGATCCGTCAATTGCATCTGCCAGCTCGTTTCAGCAGTATTCCAGTCCAGATTAGCATCGGCCACATCAAAATAAATCGCCTCCGGCAACCAGGCAGGTGCATATAACGTCAGGTTACGGCTGGTAATCAATGCTCGCGCTGAAGTTGGCTCCCACTCTACCTCCATACTGAGTCCGGTCACCCCTGGTACCTCATCCACCGGTTGACTGGCAAACTCATCCACAATCATCTTTGCAGACTGAAGTTCATTATTACTGTTCAGTGATAGTTGTAACTCACGGATATCACCAGCGGGCTGATACTGTGCTAGCAGCGCAGGCGATTTATCACTCAATAAGGCTAACGCTGTCAGATCGCTGAGCCGAACAAAACTGGTTTCTGCAAACCAGCCATCAGTTTCTGAAAACTGCAGATTTAATGTGGACTGAGGCCAACTGTCATCATCAATAGTTAGCTGAATCGGCTCGGCAGCTAATTGCCACGCAATCCAATCTCCCTGCCAGTTAAATTCCCCTGACAAAGCATTTATAGTGACTGATCCACGGTCCGGATGACTCAGGTTTTCCAGTCCAACATCCGTAAGCTGAATTTGCCCCTGCCATTGTTTATTCAAGTTTGAACCAATAACAACACTGACATCAGCACGGCCCCGTGTCACAGACACATCCTTCATACGCTGATTCTGAAAAATTGTGGCCAGTTGCAATTGTCTGGCATCCAGCTGATTAATCTGCCAATTTGAAATGCCTGATGACGTTAACACGGCATCTAGGGTAAAACTAAGTTGTTGCCCCAGGTGATTAGGTAACTGAATATCACCTATCAATGTGGATTTTTTGCCCTGCATTAATGCCAGTTGATTTACTTCATAAAGACCACTGAATTGTGGTTGCAGCTGGTCTTCGAATTGAATTTTAGCTGACAATAGTTCGATATCACGCCATGAGCGGAGCTGCTCGACCCAGTCAATCTGTGTTTCATCAAATTTCTGATCGGCAGACTTTCCCTGCAGACCGATAAGGCTGATATCACCATCAACAGAACGTTTAATACCCAATTGCAAACCAGAGATACGTGCCGAATCAACCACCAACTCTCTTTGCTGCAAACTGGCAATCAGATCGACACCGATATAAAGCTCTTCTGCGGTAAACAGTTCACCAATATCCGGCTCTGCCTGCATCACCGAAATATCGGTCACCATTAATTTTGGAAACAGATCAAACCAGTAAAGACCTGCTTCACCAATCTGAATCGGATAACCGGTTTTTTCAGTCGCCCATGCTGCAATTTCATCTTTTCGTTCGGCAATGGCATTGGAAAACCAGTACGCCAGTCCAACACAGACCAGCATGATCACCGCAGTCATAACCACAATATTGGTAACTTGTCTGCCTGCAATATGCAGGCTGCGATGCATTAGCGACATAACTACATCAGCACCACATTAAATTGTTCACGGCCATATTGAGGCTCACACTGAAACAGAATCGGTTTACTAATAAATTGCTCTAACTCAGCCACTTTTGTGGAATCTTCATCATTAAGACGATCAATCACGTCTTGAGAGGCCAGCACCAGAAACTGTTTCGATTCGTATTGACGCGATTCACGCAGAATTTCACGGAAAATCTCATAACAGACCGTTTCTACATTTTTGGTATAGCCCCGACCATCACAGCAGGGACAGGGCTCACACAGGATATGACCCAGACTTTCACGCGTGCGTTTACGGGTCATTTCCACCAACCCCAGTTCGGAAACCGCACAGATATTATGTTTGGCTCTATCCAGCAACATGGCTTTTTCCAGTGTACGCAAAACCTGCTCGCGATGACGGGCTTCTTCCATATCGATAAAATCGATGATGATAATGCCGCCAAGATTACGTACGCGTAACTGGCGTGCTATGGCTTGAGCGGCTTCAAGATTGGTTTTGAAAATAGTTTCTTCCAGATTTTTATGACCGACAAATCCACCCGTATTCACATCAACAGTGGTCATCGCTTCGGTTTGATCAAAGATCACGTAACCACCCGACTTCAGTGGCACCTTTCGATCCAATGCTTTTTGAATCTCATCTTCCACACCAAATAAATCAAATAACGGACGATCCCCCCGATAATGCTCCAACCTCGCAGCACATTCTGGCATAAAGCCTTCAGCAAACTGCTGGGCCTCTTTAAAAGTTTCTGCAGCATCAATGCGGATGCGATCAATATCAGGTCTAAACAGATCCCGTAAGGCACGTAACGTTAACGGCAAGTCCTGATATAACGCTTCACCACATCGTGTGGAAGTGACGCGTTGACGCAGTTTTTCCCACAACCGGTGTAGAAAATCCAGATCAGCTCGTAATTCTGTATCACTGATACCTTCGGCTGAGGTCCGTAAAATATAGCCTCCCTGTTGCAGGCCTAACAACTCTGATAAACAGTTTTTCAGACGTTCACGCTCGTTTTCATCCTCGATTTTCAAGGAGATACCAATTCCCTCAGCTTCAGGCATGTACACCAGATATCGCGAAGAAGCTGATAATTGAGTGGTTAATCGTGCGCCTTTACTACCCATCGGATCCTTGATGACTTGTACCAACAGCTCATCTCCCTCGCGTAGCAGGCTGGTAATCGGCGGTGTAATTCGCGGGGCTTCTTTTAAATCACCAGACTGTCCTTTGGGAATCGAAATATCTGAAGCATGCAGAAAAGCCGCACGGGATAAGCCGATCTCAACAAAGGCTGCCTGCATTCCAGGTAATACCCGGCAGACTTTTCCTTTGTAAATGTTGCCAACTAATCCACGATGTTCACTCCGCTCAATAAAAATCTCCTGCAATACACCGTTTTCCACCACTGCTGCGCGGGTTTCACTGGGCGTGACATTAATCAGAATTTCACTGCTCATTGACGATGTTTACCTGTTGTAAAAGCTGACTGGTTTCAAATAATGGCAGGCCCATCACGCCGGAGTAACTACCTTTGATATTTTCTATAAACATAGCAGCTAAGCCCTGTACCGCATATCCTCCAGCCTTATCTTTTCCTTCTCCGGTGGCAAGATACCAATCAATTTCGGCTGAACTCAGCTTTTTGAATTGCACCTCACTGATTTGTAAGCTTAGCCAATGTTGCTGTTGCCAGACAATCGCCACTGCACTGAGCACCTGATGGCTGTTAGCAGATAATTGCCGCAAAAACGCTTCTGCCTGCTGCTGGTTTTCCGGCTTGCCGAGAATGTGCTGTGAAGGCAATACCACAGCAGTATCGGCACCAATAACCGGGCGGTAGTCTGTCTTTATGGATTTCCAGCCTGCCTGAGCTTTGGCTAATGCAATGCGCTTGGCATAATCGGATGGGGTTTCAGCCGCTAAAACAGATTCATCAACGGAGACATTTAAAACCGAAAAATCGACTCCGATTTGAGTCAGGAGTTCACGCCGTCGCGGTGAAGCAGAGGCCAGATAAACTTTGGGAAACTTCATGCGCGATGATAGGGATGATTCTGCAGAACTGTCCAGGCACGATATAACTGTTCGGCCACCACAATTCGAACCAGCGGATGAGGCAAGGTCAGATTGGATAATGACCATTTTTGATCGGCCCGTTGCTGGCACTCATCGGATAAGCCATCCGGTCCGCCAATCAACAGACTGACATCCCGTCCGGATGCCTGCCAGTTTTTTAATTGCTCCGCCAGCTGTTCCGTCGACCAGTTACGACCACCGACTTCCAGCGCGATCACATAATCATTTTGCGGTAAAGCGGTCATGATTCGTTTGCCCTCTTCCTGCATCCATTGTCCGGAACTGCCTGATTTACCACGCTTTGATGGAGCAATTTCCTGCAGATTAAGCTGACATTCCCGCGGCATACGCCGTGCGTATTCGTTATAACCTTCGATGACCCACTGCGGCATTTTCTGGCCGACAGCAAGCAGATTCAGTTTCATTCACTATCTGCCGAAGCACTTTGCGTAACTTCAGCGACAGACCATAATTTTTCCAGATTGTAAGTCGCTCTGGTTTGCGGTGTCATAATATGTGCAATCACGTCACCTAAATCCACCAAAGCCCATTCGCCAATATCTTCACCTTCCATGCCGAGAGGTTGGACGCCAGCCGCTTTTGCCTGAGAAGAAACTTCATTCGCCAGTGCTTTAACCTGTCTGTTAGATTTACCAGTAGCGATGATCATAACATCGGTAACATCGGTCATACCGGTCACATCCAGCACGGTGATATCCTCTGCTTTGATGTCTTCCAGTGCGTCTATCACTAATAATTTCAGTTGTTCTGCCTTCATGGGCACTCCAAATAATAAATTTCGTTGTTAAGTTTAACGTATGTCAGCCTGTGCGTCTGTGGTGGTTTCGACGAAGCGGCCACTCGGCCCCTCCGGAAACCACTGGCTGGTTTTTCTGGTAATAAAATAAGCGGTCAGTCCAACCCACTCGCGCCAGGCAGGCTCAAGTTTTTCCAGTTGTTCAAACACCGCAAAGTCCAACTGACGAGACTCTCCCGTCTGACTTCGATAATCCACCGGGTAAGGCACCACGTTTATACCCTGTCTTTCAGCAATACCTACTGAGCGCGGCATATGATAAGCCGAGGTCACCAAAAGATACTGACCATTTCTTTTGGGTATAACCGTTTTCAGCCGCTGGAAATTTTCATAGGTATTACGTGATTGAGATTCAATGATCAGCCGCTTTTCATCAATTCCCACCATGGTCAGTAATTGATGGCTAAGCTCGGCAGGCGTTGCCCCGGCATCAAAGCGCAGTAAATTGCTACCACCGGTAAAAATGATTGGGCTGTCAGGGTATTGTTTAGCTAACAATGCAGCGCCAAAATAACGGTCACTGGCCTGGCCGACCTGAGGCTGTTGCCAGCTGATGGTGGTTTTTATATCTTCTCCGCCACCCAGAACAATAATGCCATCAATATTTTCTGGTAGCTGCTGGGGTTGGCTGATACGAGCTTCCAGTGGATGAATTAACCAATCGCCAATTGGAAATATCATCAGACTCAAACTGAATACCAGCGCAGGCAACAGAAATCTGAGCGCGATGGTTCGGTAACCGAACAATAAAAACAGCGTGCCAAATACCAGTAACAGATTAAGCATCATAAACGGACTGAGCACCGCCCAGGCCAATTTTGATATTACAAAAAATACTTGTTCCATGAAACGTTACGTTTTTTTCGGCTGGTAGAGGTCTAGTTGCTCTATCACAGCAATAACCGAATCCGGTAACAAAAAGTTGACCGGGTTTCCCGCCGATAATTCATCACGGATTTGCGTCGCGGAAATCGCCATTGGTGTTACTTTCAATGGCCATATTTTGCCTGAGGAGAATTGTCGATCTTCTGCCTGAGCCAGATTCTGTTGATACCAGACCTTTAGTTCTTCATGCATATCCAGTGTTTCATCTGGTCTTTGCACCACCACGATATGCGCTAATGGCAGAATCTGTTGCCAGCGGGACCAGCTGCTAATGCTACGAAAAGCATCGGTACCCAAAATAAGAAATAATGGGTTATCAACATATTGTTCGCGCAGACTGAGTAAGGTGTCCACGGAAAAAGAGGGCCCTTCACGATGCAGTTCTCGATCATCAACCGTTAATTGGGGAACATATTTTACGGCGATTTCCAGCATCAAACGCCGTGCATCAGCACTGGCCATGGTGGGCTGGCGATGCGGCGGTATCGCGCACGGAATGAGCCGCACATGATTTAACTCCAGCTGCTGGCAGACTTCCAGCGCCGAGCGCAAATGGCCGAAATGTACCGGATCAAAGGTACCGCCAAGAATGCCGATCGCTTCGGGTTTATGTTCTGATTTGACCACTACCAAACACTATCCATTTTTGGGAGGTCAAACCATTTAAACCCACCGGACCACGAGCATGCAATTTATCGGTAGAAATACCGATTTCAGCACCCAGACCATATTCAAACCCATCAGCAAAACGTGTTGATGCGTTTACCAACACCGAACTGGAGTCCACTTCCTGCAAAAAGCGTCTGGCGGTGTCATAATTTTGCGTCACGATACTTTCGGTATGGGCAGAACTATGCTGATAAATATGCAGCATCGCATCGTCTACATCCGTGACAATTTTTATCGACAGAATCGGGGCAAGATATTCAGTATCCCAATCGGCGTCCGTTGCCACATTGATATCCGGCAGAATATGTAAAGTTTTATTACAGCCTCGTAATTCAACGCCTTCACTAATAAAACGCTTGGCCATAGCAGGCAAAAACTCGTTGGCAATATCAGCATGTACCAGCAGCGTTTCCATTGCATTGCATACACCATAACGGTGACATTTGGCATTAAAGGCAATCTCTTGCGCCATGGTCAAATCAGCTTCCACATCGACATATACATGACAGATGCCATCAAGATGTTTGATAACAGGCACTCGAGCGTCATGACTGATACGTTCGATCAGACTCTTCCCACCGCGTGGCACAACGACATCGACATATTCAGGCATGGTAATCAGTTGACCAACCGCTTCGCGGTCAGTAATTTCGACGACCTGAACCGCAGTAATTGGTAAACCGGCCTGCTGTAACCCCTGATGGATACAGTCTGCAATCGCCTGATTCGAATGTATTGCTTCGCTGCCACCACGCAGAATAGTGGCATTACCGGATTTCAGGCATAATCCAGCAGCATCAGCGGTCACATTTGGCCGTGATTCATAAATAATACCAATAACGCCCAGCGGTACGCGCATCTGTCCCAATTGAATGCCGGAAGGCCGATACCGCATATCACTGATTTCGCCGATAGGATCAGGTAAGGCCGCAATTTGTTCCAGACCTTGCGCCATTGATTCAATTCGGCCATCGGTCAATGTCAAACGATCCAACATCGCAGCATCCAGCCCTTTGGCTTTGCCTGCCTGTAAATCCTGTTGATTGGCAGTTTTCAACCCATCAGCCTGACTGCGGATCGCCGTGGCAATCGCCAATAGCGCCGTATTTTTATTATTGGTCGTTACACGGGCCAATACCCGGCTGGCTTCACGAGCTTGTTGACCCAGTTTCTGCATGTAGGCTGCAACTTCCACAGCACACTCCTCTTTTAATTTCTCTGCTTTCATGTTTGCTGTAATTGCATTGGCACACCGGCGGCCTGTAAACACAGGGTAGTCAGCATCCGCCATGCATTATCATTACCACCACCTTTTGCGGCCCGATCAATTGCCGCCATTTGCGGTAAAAATGTTCGCCATTTCGCTGCAGAATGACGACGTAATCCTGATTGAATCAAGGGTCTTGCCTTATCCCAGACAGGAGGTTTCTGACTGCTGAAAACCTGGGCCGGAGCAGCACCTTTTTCCAATTGATCGGCCATATCAATCATTCGATGTAAAGACCAGGAAACGGCTGAAAAAACGGCCAATACATCATTACCTTCCGCCTGTAACATTCTTAACATACGCGGAATCTTGTCAGACTGACCAGCATAGACTGCATCCATCAGCGAAAATGCTTCAAATCGGGCACTGTCAGCAACGCTTTCCATTAATAAGGGTTCATCCACCTGCCCATCGGGGCTCAGTAATACCAGTTTATCGATTTCCTGAGCGGCAGCGAATAAATTGCCTTCTGTTCTTTCTGCCAGCAGGGTGGCGACCGAGAAGTTTGCCTGCAAGCCTTTCTGTTGCATGCGCTGCTGAATCCAGCGGGGTAGCATTTCAATACTGACCGGCCAGAGCGGCACACTGATGCCTGCACTTTCCAATGCGGTAAACCACTTTGCTTTTTGTTGCTGTGGCGTTAGTTTGCCAGTGATCAGTAATAAAAACGTATCGGGTGCAGGTTGCTCAGCAAATTCTCTGAGAAACGCTCCACCCTCTTTACCGGGAGCCCCAGAAGGCAGTCTGATTTCGACCAGTTTCTGCGAAGCAAACAGGGAAAGACTATCGTCGGCAAATCTGAGTTTGGACCAGTCAAAACGGGCATCGGCATGCCAAACCTGTCGTTCGGCAATACCATGAACTTTGGCCTGCTGACGGATCGTATCCGCGGCTTCTTCCACCAGCAGGGCTTCATCACCATACACCACACTGGTGACAGGAAAACGATGTTGTATCTGTGAGCTCAGCTGTTCTGCTTTAACTCGCATCAATTCTAATCCAAAGCGGACAAACGGCGGACGATTACCTGACTGATCTGTTTTTCCATTTCTTCGCGTAATAAATGTTCTTCAGCATCACGACCTAATACCTGTTCCTGATCAAACTGATAATCACGCTGGGCTTCAAAACGTTCACTTTCAATTAATTTATTTTGCTGGTTATCAGTCAACTGGAAGGTCACTTCTAAAATCAATTCATATTCACTGACTTTGGCATTGCCACCTACTGACAAGACATGGCGTTCATAGCGGTTTTCCAGGAAGCTTAATACCGCAGCGCCCTCCATGTAGTCATCAATCACATTGATACCGTTACGTCTCAAGGTGCGTTTAAGTTCCAAGCCTAGTCCCTGACGCATGTTGATACCCTGAATATGCAACGTCTGTATGCTTTCAGGTAAATCCGCGGCACCACGCAACTGGAATCCGCAAGCCGCTACCGTCATACAAAAAACTGCAATAATCAGTTTCTTCAACATTACTGTTTCCTTTGTTTATCAGCCGACAACAATATTAATCAGTCTTCCCGGCACCAGAATAACCTTGCGGATGGTTTTACCATCAATATAACGCTGAACATTTTCATCTGCGATAGCCAGTGGTTCGATATCCGCTTGCTGTGCATTTACATCGACCATCAATTTCGAACGTAGCTTACCATTGACCTGAATCATCAGCTCGGTTTTGTCCTGTTTTAGCGCCTCGGCATCCACTTCAGGCCATTGAGCGTCAATCACGGCTTTGTCATAACCCAGCTGAGTCCACAATGCGTGGCAGATATGCGGCGTGATAGGCGCTAACATCAACACCACTAATTCAAGTACTTCCTGGCGAACTGCCCGCGCCTGAGTATCTTGTTCGGTAAATTTGCTTAAGCCGTTCATCAACTCCATCACTGCTGCAATAGCCGTATTAAACGTATGACGACGCCCCAAATCATCGCCAACTTTTGTCAGTGTCTGATGGGCCAGCCGGCGCAGATCTGTCGCGGCTTCCGACAGGTCGGTAAGGTTTTTGTCTTTCACAACACCTTTTTCAGTGTGCTCATGAACACTGCGCCATAACCGTTTAAGAAAACGGTTGGCACCTTCCACAGCGTTGTCTGACCATTCCAGTGACATTTCTGGTGGCGCGGCAAACATCATAAACAGTCGCGCGGTATCGGCACCGTATTCATCGATTAATGCCTGTGGATCAACGGTATTACCTTTTGACTTGGACATTTTGGCACCATCTTTCAGTACCATGCCCTGAGTTAACAAATTCTTGAATGGCTCATCACCGCTGACCAGCCCTTCATCACGTAATAATTTATGGAAGAACCGGGCATACAGTAAATGCAAAACAGCATGTTCGATACCACCAATATATTGATCAACCGGTAACCAGTAATCAGCCCGTTGATCCAGCATCGCTTCGTGATTATCGGCACTGGTAAAACGTGCGTAATACCAGGATGATTCAAAGAATGTATCAAAGGTATCGGTTTCGCGGCGAGCCGGTTTGCCACACTCCGGACAATCACATTGATAAAACTCGGGCATGGATTTGATCGGCGAGCCCGAGCCATCGACCACCACATCTTCCGGCAATAACACAGGTAAGTCGGCTTCCGGCACGGGAACTGCACCACAGCGCTCACAGTAGATTATCGGGATCGGGGTTCCCCAGTAACGCTGTCGTGAAACACCCCAGTCACGTAACCGATAGTTGACCTGACGTTCGCCTTTATTCTGTTTGGTTAATTCATCGGCAATCGCGTCAAAGGCTTCTGCAGAAGTCAGCCCGGTAAACTGCGAGGAGTTTACCAGGCGACCTTTTTCGGTAAATGCATTGTGTTGAAGATCAAGTTCACTGTCGTCTGTTGGTTCGATAACCTGACGGATTGGTAAATCATATTTTTGCGCAAATTCAAAATCACGCTGATCATGGGCCGGTACTGACATAACCGCGCCGGTGCCATAGCCCATCAATACAAAGTTAGCAACCCAGACTGGAATACGTTCACCACTGACTGGATGAATGACCGATACGCCAGTCGCCATGCCTTTTTTCTCAGCGGTTTCCAATGCTGCTTCCGTCGTATCGGTTTTTTTGCATTCTTCGATAAACTGCTGCAACTGCGCATTGGTTTCAGCCATGCGTAAGGCTAATGGGTGTTCTGCTGCAATGGCCAGATAACTGACCCCCATCAGAGTATCCGGCCGTGTAGTGTAAACGGCTAGATCCTCTTCACTGTCAGCCACGGCAAAGGTGATTTGGACACCTTCTGAACGACCAATCCAGTTGGCCTGCATGGTTTTGACTTGTTCCGGCCAACCGGATAACTGCTGCAGATCATCACGCAGATCTTCTGCGTAATCTGTGATTTTCATAAACCATTGTGGTATTTCGCGACGCTCAACTAATGCACCTGAACGCCAGCCACGACCATCAATAACCTGTTCATTGGCCAATACCGTTTGATCAACCGGATCCCAGTTAACAGCAGCCGTTTTGTTATAAACCAGACCTTTTTTGAACAAGCGTACAAACAGCCATTGTTCCCAACGATAATAATCCGGTTTACAGGTGGCGATTTCTCGATCCCAGTCATACGCGAGCCCCAGACGCTGTAACTGAGCACGCATATAATCGATATTTTTATAGGTCCATTCGGCCGGTGGCACCTGATGTTTTAGTGCGGCATTTTCAGCGGGTAGACCAAAGGCATCCCAGCCCATTGGCTGCAACACATTTTTGCCCAGCATGCGCTGATAACGTGAAATAACATCACCAATGGTGTAATTACGTACATGCCCCATATGCAGCTGACCGCTGGGATAGGGAAACATCGACAGGCAATAGAATTTTTCTTTACTGGTGTCTTCGGTAGCACGGAAAGTTTGATGCTGCTGCCACCAGGTTTGGGCAGCATTTTCGATCACATCTGGGCGATAATCAGCTTGCATGGGTTCTCTTTGTGAATACGGTGCAGGAAAGGTGGAAGGATACCTCAGCGACAGAAATGCCGAAAGCACCGAATAGTTTATTGACACATCGGAGGGTAATTTCTGTCGTCAATGCAATCAGAAACAGTGCAGCAGAAGATACTGCACTATGAAGTGTTATCTAGATTCTGAACTCTTCTAATTTACGTCCACGATTCAATTCTTCGACCAACCATAAAGGACGTTTACCAAACCCTTTCCAGGTTTTTTGCGGATCTTGCGGATGACGGTATTTGTCAGCACTTTCAGCACGAGGTTTGCGTGCCCCTGATAAACCCACTCGCATATTTTTAGCCACAGCCGTCAGGGCTTCTGCAGGCGTAACTTTTTTTTCTTTTGCCAGGGCTCTTACCGCATCAGCCACAGCAACAACATCGCTATCTTTACTATTGAGTTCTGTGACTTTTTTAGTTTTCAATTTTTTAATTTGTTTTTTTGACTGACTAATCAATTTTTGCAGCTCTTGTTCTGAGAGTTTTTCCAGTTGCAAAGCAGATAAATTACTCATCGCATTACCTTTTATCTAAAACTTATAAAAACAAATAATATCAGTATTATTAACTTTGTCTATTTGAAAACTTTTTAATTCCCAGCAGACACCAGTACTTTGTATTTTGCATAAAGTTGATCATGAGATTCAACATTATCTGGATCTTTAGGTATGCAATCCACCGGACAGACTTCTACGCATTGTGGGGTATCAAAATGACCTACACATTCCGTACACAGGTCAGGATCAATTACATAAATTTCCTCACCTTGCGAAATGGCGCCATTAGGACATTCCGGTTCGCATACATCACAATTAATGCATTCGTCAGTAATAAACAGAGACATGGTTTACTCCGATAACTCTTTATAAAACGGTAATTAAACCGATAAATTTTAACTCGACTGTTTTTTGTCTGCCAGTTGCTGCTGTAATGCCTGTTGTACACAGGGCGCAACAAATTGGGAGACATCTCCACCCAAAGCCGCTATTTGTCTTATCAGGCTTGATGAAATAAATGTAAATTGTTCTGCCGGCGCCAGAAATAATGTTTCCACTTCCCACTGTAAACGACGATTCATTGCGGCAAGTTGAACTTCGTATTCAAAATCTGAAACAGCGCGAAGTCCACGAATAATTACTGAGGCATTTCGCTGCATTGCATAATTCACCAATAAACCATCGAAGGAGGTAATTTCGATATTGGGTAAATCATCCAGGGTTTGTTTCGCTAATGCCAAACGTTGCTCAATTGAAAATACCGGTTTTTTCCCGGTGTCCGCAGCGACAGCAACAATCACTTTTTCAAATAAACGGCTGGCACGCTGAACCAAATCTGTATGACCGTGGGTAATCGGATCAAATGTTCCTGGATAGATGGCGGTGATTGACATGCCAAAACCTTATTGCATTTTAAATAAACAATATCTTACATCACCTGCCTGTTTATCTTTAAATAAATGCCAGTTTTCTGGTAACCCAGTCAGATTTTGATGTTTATTACATTCCAGATAAAGCAGACTATTTTTATGCAATAGATTTCGCTGTGTTAATGAACCGGCTATTTCAGACCATAAATCCGCACCAAAAGGCGGATCCAGAAAAATAATATCGTAAGCGGTACTGGATTGATTTAAAAACTGCTGTGCGGTTTGTCTGAACAAAGCACATTGCTCTGCAGATAGCATTGTTTTATTGGCCTGCAACTGTTTATAAGCCTGCAGATCCAGTTCGACCATATCAACTTTGGCAGCGCCCCTTGAGGCTGCCTCAAAACCCAAAGCACCGCTACCACTGAAGAGATCAATACAAACGGCTTCCGGCAAATGCGGTTGTAACCAGTTAAACAATGTCTCGCGAATACGATCAGAGGTCGGTCTCAATCCTTCCACGGCAGGGAATGATAACCGTCTTCCCCCCATTGGCCGCCGATAATTCGTACAGACTGACGTGATGTTTTATTCAGCGTCGCCACCCACCAGTATTGTGACCATTTTTTGGGGATGAATACGTTTTTGATAAGCAGCTTTTATCTGATCAACCGTCACGGCGTTCACTCTTGAATTAAAGGTTTCCAGATGATCCAGCGGCAACTGATAAAAGCCCATCATCGCCAGATAATCGGCAATTTTACTATTGCTGTCCAGACGCAAGGCAAATCCACCGGTAATATTTTTCTGTGCGGCCGTGAGTTGCTCTTTAGTGGGGCCCTGATCAACAAAATCGACCAGCGTCTGATTCAGTACTTCCAATGCCAGTTCTGCCTGATCATTACGAGTCTGCAGACCAAATTGATAAGGCCCGGCCTCACGCATCGGTCTGAAATAACTGTAAGCACTATAGGATAAACCACGTTTTTCACGAATTTCATCACTGATAATGGACACCAGTCCACTGCCACCTAAAACATGATTACCCACATACAGCGGGAAAAAGTCTGGATCATCGCGGGTTAAACCAGGTTGCCCCATCAAAATCGTGGTTTGACTCGATGGATAAGGCAAATGCTTTTGTTGGGCAGTTTCAAGTGATTCAACTTCAGGTAATGCCGCCGCTTTTTTTCCTGCGGGAAGACTGCCGGAAATTTTTTCTGACAAGGCTTTTGCCTGCTTGATATCCGCATCACCTACAATGACCAGTACCGCATTGTTCGCCACATAAAATTGCTTATAAAACTGCTGCAAATCGGCAATGCTGATTTCATTTATTGAAGCTTCCGTGCCTATTGGCATGGCTGAATATGGATGGTCACCGTACAGCTGCTGATAAAATGCCCGATCGGCTATGGCAGAAGGCGATTGTTTTTCGCTTTGCAGACTGGTTTTCACTTGATTAATAAGACGATCAAAAGCCTTTTCCGGAAAGGACGGTTGACTGATAACATCTACAAATGTATCTATGGCAGGTTGCAATGCATCTGCTTTGGATAAAGTCCGCAGACTCAATACCGCCATATCCCGCTCAGACTCAGAACTAAATTCGGCACCCACATCATCAAATGCAGTAGCAATCGCATCGGTGTCTTTGTTTTTAGTTCCTTGATTGAGCATTGAGCTCGTCAGTAACGCCACCCCGCCTTTCGGATCCCGCGCTGCGCCAGCATCAAATACCAGGCGAATATCCAACATCGGCAATTCCTGAGCTTTGACAAAATATACCTGAGTGCCATTGGCAGTTTGCCAATTTTCTATTTGCGGACTGGCAGAAACGCTAAACGCCAGTAATAGTCCAGTGAATAAAAAAGAGAACTTAGCGAGCATGTGGATCTCCCGAAGTAGGACGTGGAGTAGTATTGTCTGTGGGCATTGGAATCAATTCTGCGACGGTAAGTCCATCATCAATAAAATATTTTTGTGCGACCTGTTGAACCTGTTCAGCAGTAATTGCACTGATTTTATCGGGATAACTGTCAACCAGACGCCAGTCGAGGCCAACTGTTTCCAGCATACCTAGCTGCATGGCCTGGTAAAAAACACTATCAAGCTGGTAGACAGAGCTGGCAATCACCTGAGTTTTGACTCGTTGTAATTCTGCCTCGGTAACGGGTTCAGTTTTGACTTTATCAAGCTGATTCAACACCGCTTGTTTTACATCATCAACGGATTTGCCTTGAGCGGGTGTGCCAGCAATCGTAAATACATCATCCAAACGGGAAAATGCACTGTTGTATGCACTTATTCCGGCAGCAACCTGTTGTTCACGTATCAATTCACGAGAGAACCGGCTACTTGAACCGCCATCAAGAATACCTGCCAGAACATCCAATGCATAAGGTTCCCAATCTTCAACTGCGGTTTTTACGACCGGCACTTTCCAGCCCATCATCAAATAAGGCAGTTCCGCTGGCGCTTTTAGTTCCAAAGTACGCTTGCCACGCTGTGCAACTTCAATCTGGGGTTTAACCGTTGCCAGTTGTTCTGGTTTCAATGGGCCAAAATATTCCTGTGCCAATTGGTAAACCTCGTCGGGTTTAACATCGCCAACCACCACAACGGTTGCGTTATTGGGGGCATACCACATTTGGTACCACTCACGCAGATCTTCCGGATCATAATGATTAATATCATTCATCCAGCCAATAACCGGGTGATGATAAGGGCTGTTCATAAACGCCATGGCATTCATTGATTCACGTAATAACGAACGTGGATTATCATCGGTACGCATGCGTCGCTCTTCAGCAACCACTTCACGCTCTTTAAGCAACTCCGCATCGTCAATAATCAGATTGCGCATTCGTTCGGCTTCAAGGCGAAAACTGATCTCCAAACGCTCTTTTTCCAAGGTCTGAAAATAGGCTGTGTAATCGCGTCCAGTAAAGGCGTTTTGCGAACCACCATTTTCGGCAATAATGCGGGAAAACTCATTTGGTCCAAGGTTTTCAGTGCCCTTGAACATCATATGTTCAAGAATATGTGATATACCGGTAATGCCATTGTGCTCGTAGCTTGAACCGACTTTGTACCAGACCTGGGAAACCACTACCGGTGCACGGTTATCCGGTTTGACCAGTAATTTAAGACCATTGTCCAGCTGATATTCACTGACTTGCGCAAAGCCAATAACAGGCACTATCAGCAGCGCCCAAACAAGTTTTTTTAAGGTGTGCATCTGCATCTCACAATTGATCACATGATAAGATTAATAACCGAACACTAACGACAAACCGAGAATATGTTTAGTTTCCTCAGAAAAAAAGCCAAACCCAGCGAAAACAGCAGCGAGGAGCAACTCCTCACTGAACAGCAGTCAGTCGCACATGATGCGGAAATTACTGCAGATACTCAAGCCAGCGACGTTTCAGAGACCCCAGGATTTTTTGGACGCCTCAAACAGGGACTGAGTCGCAGCAGTACCAAATTGACGCAAGGCTTTGCCGATTTGGTCTTGGGGCGAAAAACCATTGATGATGATTTGCTTGAAGAACTGGAAACCCAACTGCTCAGTGCAGATTTAGGGATAGAAGCCACCCAAACCATTATTAACGATTTAACACAACGTGTGGCCCGCAAGCAGCTTAATGACCCGGAAGCCCTGTTTGCAGCAATGCATGCCGATATGGTGGATATTCTCAAACCAGTTTCCCAACCATTGCAGATTCCATCATCTGCCAGTCCTTTTGTGATCCTGATGGTGGGTATTAATGGTGTTGGAAAAACGACAACCATTGGCAAACTGGCCAAACAGTTTCAGCTGCAAGGCAAAAAAGTGATGCTGGCGGCCGGTGATACATTTCGTGCTGCAGCAGTTGAACAACTACAGGTCTGGGGCGAACGTAATCAGATCCCGGTGATTGCTCAACAAAATGGTGCTGATTCTGCTTCGGTTATCTTTGATGCTCTGCAAGCGGCCAAAGCACGACAGATGGATATTCTGATTGCTGATACGGCGGGTCGTCTACATACTCAATCCAATCTGATGGAAGAGCTGAAAAAAGTAAAACGCGTTATGGCCAAACTGGATGGCAATGCGCCGCATGAAGTCATGCTGGTGCTGGATGCCGGCACTGGACAGAATGCTTTGTCTCAGGCTGAACAATTTCATCAGGCGGTAGGATTAACCGGTATTACGCTGACGAAACTTGATGGTACGGCTAAAGGCGGTATTATTTTTGCCATCGCGAAAAAAATCGGGTTACCTATTCGTTACATCGGAGTGGGTGAAAAGATAGATGATTTAAGAACCTTTGAAGCAGAAGATTTTGTCGATGCTTTACTGGGCCGTGAAACACAACAATGATACGTTTTGAACAGGTCTATAAACGTTACGAAGGTCAGCAGGAAGCCCTGTCAGGTCTCAGTTTTGAATTGATATCAGGAGAAATGGCTTTTTTAACCGGCCACTCGGGTGCCGGAAAAAGTACCCTGTTGAAGCTGATAGCGCTGATTGAACGTTGCTCACATGGTCAGGTGATCGTCAATAATCAAAATCTGAGCCGATTACCGAAGTGGAAGATCCCTTATTACCGCCGAAAAATTGGGCTGGTATTTCAGGATCACAATCTGTTACATGATCGCACGGTGTTTGATAATGTCGCTCTGCCATTGATTATTGCAGGTGAAAATCATCGTGAGATTGGTCGTCGGGTGCGAGCAGCTCTCGATAAAGTCGGCTTGCTGGGCAAAGAACGTAACTTACCGATTGCCTTGTCAGGTGGTGAACAACAACGGGTAGGTATTGCCCGCGCGGTGGTTAATCGTCCGCCGGTTCTGTTGGCCGATGAACCAACAGGAAACCTGGATCCGGAGTTATCCCGTGAAATCATGCATTTATTTGAACAATTCAATCAGGTTGGCGTTACGGTATTTATTGCCAGTCATGACCAGGATTTAATCAGCCAGTTACCTTACCGCCACATTACCCTGCAACAGGGAAGGCTTGCAGAAAACCATTCATGAAACTACTGAATATTCATAATTACCTGCTGCGTCATGTTCAGGTCATGCTCTCCAGTCTGGGTGAGTTATGGCGTCAACCTGTCGCTACTTCGATGACTTTACTGGTGATTGGCATTGCCTTGTTATTACCTGCGGGTTTGTTTGTCATCCTGAAAAATGTCGAACAGGTCAGCGGAGAATGGCAACATGCCAATCGTATTTCCCTGTTCCTGCAAGATGAAATAAGCGACAAACGTGGCGAGCAATTGGCTGAGCAACTCCAGACATGGCCCGATATTGTCGATGTTTCATTTCAATCTGCCCAGCAGTCGTTAAACGAATTTCGAGAAATATCGGGACTGGAAAGTCTGCTGGATACATTACCTGAAAATCCTCTGCCTGCAGTGATCATCATCGAACCCGAAGAAGCGCAACAGCAGGAAGCAATAGAGGCTTTATTAGAAAGACTTGATGCCTTACCGGAAGTCGATTTGGCACAACTCGATATGCAATGGCTACAACGATTGCGAAGTATTAATGAAACGGGCCAACGCGGCATTACCATTCTGGCTATTTTGTTATCACTGAGTGTACTGCTGGTTATTGGTAATACAATCCGCCTGGCTATTCTTAATCGTCAGACGGAAATACGGGTCATCAAACTGGTTGGTGGTACCAATACCTTTGTCAGAAGACCTTTTTTATACACCGGAATGTGGTACGGCTTTCTGGGTGGGGTCTTGGCCTGGATTGCGTTACTGATTAGTCTGCTCATTATCAGTGGACCGATTGATGAATTGGCGGCCTTGTATGACAGCCAGTTCACTTTAAAGTGGTTTGGCGGTCAGATGTTATTTGCATTACCCATCAGTGGACTGTTACTGGGCGTCATGGGGGCATGGCTTGCCGTGAGTAGACATTTGAATGCAATTGAGCCAAGCTAATGGTATTAAAGAAACTTTTCACGTTATAACCATTCTAATGGATACATTTTAAATTGCTTTTTGCTAGAATAAAGCGATAGGTTTTCATAGGGAGAACGCACACATGACAACGCATGCAGCCCAATATCAACTTGCCACAGCACCTATTGGCAATCTGGATGCATACACCAATCTCGTGCATCAAATTCCCGTTTTAACGGCTGAAGAAGAGCACGACTTAGCGACACGCCTGCAACAAAATGGCGATCTGGAAGCGGCACAGCGACTGGTATTGTCGCATTTGCGTTTTGTGGTTCGTATTGCCAAAGGCTACAGTGGTTACGGTCTGCCGGTTGCCGACCTGATTCAGGAAGGTAATATCGGTCTGATGAAAGCGGTCAAACGCTTTGACCCGGAAAAAGGTGTCCGACTGGTTTCTTTTGCCGTGCATTGGATTCGCGCAGAGATCCATGAGTATGTGATTCGCAACTGGCGTATTGTTAAAATCGCCACCACTAAAGCGCAGCGTAAATTATTTTTTAATCTGCGCAGTGCCAAACAGCGTTTAGGTTGGCTGAATCAGGATGAAATTGAAGCCGTTGCTGAAGATCTTGGTGTCACTGCCGCCAATGTCATCGATATGGAGCGCCGTCTGGCTCAACCGGATACATCATTTGATTTGCCGGTAGATAATGACGATGACGAATCCAGCTATTCACCAGCCGCTTATTTAAAAGCGCCTGATAACAGTGATCCATCCAAACAACTGGAACACGAGGATTATGCTGATTTTCAACAGCAAAAGCTGGTCAATGCATTAGCAACGCTGGATGAACGTAGTCGCGATATTATCAGTAAACGCTGGTTGCACGATGACGATAAAGCCACCTTGCAGACACTGGCCGATCAATATCAGGTTTCCGCTGAACGGATTCGGCAGATTGAAAATAATGCGATGAAAAAACTTCGTCTTTTAATGGATTAATAACAACCACAAAAAAGCCCGCTTACCTTTCGGAAAGCGGGCTTTTTTTTACCCAGGCTTTACCGTTCAAGCAAAGGTGTTTTGTTAGGTTTACCGTCCCACTCTTCTGCATCTTCCAAAGGATCTTTTTTCTCAGATAATACGGGCCAGGCTTGTGATAATTCCGCATTAATCTGCAGGAATTCCATTTGCTCATCCGGTAAATCATCTTCAGAAAAAATGGCTTCTGCTGGACATTCGGGTTCGCAAAGTGTGCAATCTATACATTCGTCAGGATCAATAACCAAAAAGTTAGGACCTTCGTGAAAACAGTCTACTGGGCAGACATCAACACAATCAGTATATTTACATTTAATACAGTTTTCAGTGACAACAAAGGTCATGGTGAAATCTCCACAAATACAATTTTTTACAGGCCAGACCTGTCAGAATGTTCGATATTCTACATGATTTACCAACGTTCTGGGCAATGATGATAATTACGGTATGATCAACTTTGCTCTGAAGATTACCCGTCTGAAAACAGGATGACCCGATGATAAGAAAAATTCTAATCCTAGCCGTATTTATCAGTTTTTTTCTGATCAGTACTGCATTTGCTGTATTCAATATGCAAACCGTTTCTCTTGATCTGTTTTTTGTACAATGGCAGCTACCATTGGCCGTTCTATTAATCGCCTTTTTATTATTGGGATTGATAATCGGCGCCACGATTATTGCTCTGAGCACGCTTCGAATCCGCTATGACAATCATCGCTTGGAAAATAAATTACAAAATGCCGAGCAAGAACTAAACAGCCTGCGTATCTTACCTGTACGAAATAGCCACTAGGCCCAATAATGATGCAATGGCTTTTTTTCCTGTTACCCGTCGCAGCGCTGTCAGGTTGGTTGCTGGCCATGCGGCATTATAAAAAACAGCCACAAAGGCATGCTAAAGCCTTTAATCCAGAATATTTTAAAGGCTTGAATTATCTTCTCAATGAACAGCCCGACAAAGCAATTGATGTATTTATCGGACTGCTTGAAGTGAATAGTGAAACGGTCGAAACCCATTTGGCACTGGCGAACCTTTTCCGTCGCCGTGGCGAAACAGAACGCGCCATTCGTATTCATCAGAACTTAATTGCCCGGCCAAGTCTGCACGGTGAACAACGCCTGCAAGCCATGGTGGAACTGGGCCTGGATTATATGCATGCCGGTGTATTGGATCGTGCAGAGCATCTGTTTCTTGAATTACTCCAGCAGCCGCAGCCTCACCCGGAAGCAGCGAAACAATTAATGCGCATATACCAACAGGAAAAAAAATGGGCGCAGGCAATTGAAATGGGCAAACAGATTGATGCCAGTAAAACCGCACAGGTGAAACCCTTAATTGCTCAGTTTTATTGTGAACTTGCCGAACAATATACCGATCACGATCGCCACGAAGCATTCAACATGCTCAAGCAGGCTTTGTCTCATGATGAAAATTGCGTGAGAGCCAGTCTGCTGGAAGCCCGACTGTTTCTGAGTATAAAGCAGCCCCGAAAAGCCCTTAGCGCGTTGCAGAATATCGAAAAGCAAAATCCTAAATTTTTGTCAGAAGCTTTACCTTTCTGGCATGAAGCCTATCAGCAGTTAGGAGATTTACCGGCATTACGCAACCAGTTAACCCAGCTGATTAACCGTCATCCACACCTGACTTCTGCCCGTATTATGTTGACCCATATCGTGGCTGAACTGGAAAACAGTAAAGCCGCCCAACAAATGCTTTACGAACAATTACATCACCATCCTTCGGTCGAAGGTTTGCATACCTTGATTAAACTGGGTGAAAACAATCAAATTGCGCTTATCCCGTTGATTGAGCGCATTACCCGAACCATGGTAGAAAAAGGTGATCGCTACACCTGCAAAAACTGTGGTTTCTCAGGCAAGACCATGCATTGGCTGTGTCCTGGTTGTGCCAGCTGGGGAACCGTTCGCCCCACTGAAATTCATCTTACTGCTCTGGAAAAATTACTGGATTCACCTTCATGAACAAAACCCGTATTTATCATAACCCTCGCTGTAGTAAATCACGCGAAACCCTGGCTTTACTGGAAAATCAACAACAGGATATTGAGATTGTGGAGTATCTTAAGACTCCCCCAACAGCGGAAGAATTATCCGATATCCTGCAGCAGCTTGATATGCAACCCAGACAGCTGTTACGAACTAAAGAAACGCTATATAAGGAATTGCAATTAGATAATGACAACTTATCTGATCAAGAACTTATCAGAGCCATGTGTGACAACCCGAAACTGATTGAACGACCAATCGTCATTAAAAACAATCAAGCCATTATTGGCAGACCACCTGAAGCGGTGCTGAATATTCTCTGAGACCCCACTATGAATGAGATTTTGATCCTTTATTACAGCCAGTCCGGGCAGGTAAAAGCTATGGCTGAACAAATTGCGCGTGGTGTGGAAAAACATACTCAGTGCACGGCACGAATCAGAACGGTGCCCAGGGTTTCCACCGTTTGTGAAAAAACCGAACCAGAGATTCCCGCCTCAGGCCACCTTTATGCCACATCGGCTGACTTGCAGGAATGTGCAGGGCTTATTCTGGGTAGCCCTACCCGTTTTGGCAATATGGCAGCTGCACTTAAATATTTTATCGACGGTACCAGTGACAATTGGTTATCCGGTACCCTGAACGGCAAACCGGCTGGAATATTTACTTCAACCGGAAGCTTGCATGGTGGTCAGGAAACCACCTTGTTATCCATGATGCTGCCGCTATTACATCACGGTATGGTGATTACCGGTTTACCATATACCGAAGCTGCTTTGATGACCACGCAAACTGGTGGCACACCTTATGGTGCCAGCCATTTTGCCGGAGCAGATAATAAACGGACTATGAGTCAGGAAGAAATCGATCTGTGTCAGGCATTAGGGTTGCGGGTCGCTGAGCTTGCCGTTAGGCTTGCCAAATGAAGTTTGTGCAATCACTCAGAATTATTTCGTTAATCAGTTTTTTTGGACTGATGATCAGCTTACTGGTCTGGATTTTAATCGCAGAACACAGTGAAAACTTTCCTGTCGCAGCATGGCTTATCATAGGCGTGGTGCCATTATTGTTTCCAATGAGAGGTATTCTCTATGGAAAAACCTATACTCATGCCTGGGCCAGTTTTTTGATGTTGTTTTATATTGCCCATGGAATTGGCGAATTATATAGCAGAGATGCGGTTATCTGGTATCCATTACTGGAAGTGATATTCAGTAGCAGTTTTTTTGTAGCAGCGAATTTATATGTTCGTGCCTCGGCAAAATTGCGAAAAAAATCACAGACTTAATTTATAAAGAGTGTTCCAATATCATTGAATATTTATTGGAGTGACCTATGAGTACGATTCCTGCCATTCAATCAGCTTATCAAGGCATTCAAAGTGGCATGCAAAGCCTGAACAAAAACGCTTTCGCTGTGGCGAGTGAATCAACCAAAGGTGGCGATTTCGTGACACCAATGGTCGATATGAATAGCGACAAGCTACAGGTACAGGCTTCAGCAAAAGCTCTGCAAATCAGCTCTGATACACTTGGCTCCCTGCTTGATATCAAAGTCTGAAAAAACTTTTAATTCTGCTTAACGCCTAAATACTGGCAACAAAAAGACATTTGACGCTACACTATAGTCGTTACTGACTACGAAGCCCTATTTTGAGTTTATCCCCATACGTCGCGCTTGACGAAAAGATTATCCGTGCAGCGCTGAATCCCGAAATTATCTCTCAACTTGACAGCCTTCAGGTTTTCTCTGAAGTGACTTCAACCAACGATATTCTCTGGCAAAAAGCCCAAACGGATATATCCGGCACAGCAGTGTGTCTTGCAGAAATGCAGACCGCTGGCCGCGGTCGTCGTGGTGGTCAGTGGGTTTCCCCCGCCAGTGGCAATATTTATCTGTCTTTAATGCGGTCATTAAACATTGAAGCTGTCCGCAATGGTCTCAGCATTGCCATCGGCATCGCCTTGATTAATACCCTTCGGGCAGAGGGTGTAGAAGGTTTGCAATTAAAATGGCCCAATGATGTTTTATATAAGCGACGTAAACTTGCAGGAATTCTTGTAGAATCACGTTACGGAAGCCAAAACTACGTTACCATCGGTATCGGCTTGAACCTTTCACTACCGGACAATTTACATACTGCCATCCCTCAGCCCGTTATCAGCCTGGAGCAACTTTGTGATCCGCTCCCCTGTCGCAATCGGCTGGCAGCCAAAATAATTCAAAATATGATTGAAACCCTAGAACTCTTTTCTCATCGTGGTCTTAGTGACTTTCTGCCTTTATGGCCACAATACGATGCCCTGCATAATCAGGCTATCAATATCATCAGCGAAAACGGACAATTTACCGCGCTCGCCTGTGGTATCAACGAACAAGGTGAATTACGGTACATGCGTGACCAGCAAGTAGCATACTTATCCAACAGCCACCTCAGTATCAGGTTTGCCTCATGATCTTATTAGTCGATATTGGAAACAGTCAGATTAAATGGACCACGATACAGTCCAAGGTATTGGCTGACTCGCAACATTTCAGCAGACCAAAGACCGGCATCAAAGCAGCTTTGAATAAAGCGTGGAAATCACTTGAGGATATCGAGGCTGTTTTTGTCAGTAACGTTGCCGGCGACAAGATTGCCGCACAACTGACCGAATGGATCGACAAACAATGGAAACTGACACCAGTATTTGTGCAAAGTGAGAAAAGAAGGTTTGGTGTGACCAATGCCTACGAACAACCTGAAACACTGGGTGTGGATCGCTGGTTAGCCATTGTCGCCGGTCGCCAGCATGCACGGCAGGTTACCTGCATTATTGATTGTGGCACAGCTATCACCGTGGATATCGTGACTGAAAAGGGGCAGCATCAGGGAGGTTTGATTGTTCCCGGATTGTCGCTGATGAAAAAAATGTTGACCGATAACACCGATGCGCTCAGCAATGTTACGCAGGAAAGCGAATTTAACTTATTGGCAACCAATACTCATAGCGCTATTCAGGCGGGTACCTTGTATATGGTTACGGCTACTCTGGAAAATCTCATCAACGATCTGCAACAGAATTTCACAGATGAAGTTCGATTTTTGATTACCGGAGGGGATGCTGAGGAATTAATTCCACTTATGCCCCAGCCATTAATCCACGAACCAGATTTAGTATTGAAAGGTTTAGCGCAATACGCCAGACAAAATAATCAACGCAATAAAAATAAACCGGTGAAACAGATTGAGTCCAACTCGGATGAAACCCCGATAGAAGACTCAACAGCATTGCCAGAAAACGCGAACTGAGATAAGCTTTCGCACCCTTAAGGAGAACTGGCCGAGTGGTTGAAGGCGCACGCCTGGAAAGTGTGTATAGGTTAATAGCCTATCGAGGGTTCGAATCCCTCGTTCTCCGCCAAATTAATTTCAAAGCCTGTTAATCTTAATTGGTAATTTCCCAACCCTTGCTTTATCTGATTTTTTAAATGTGATGCCATTCCTGCTGCAAAAGTGATGGTGAATCTTGCGCATGGATATTAAGCATTTTCAGATTCCAGAAATCAGCTTCAACATATTGAACCTAGTTTTTGCTTCCCCTTAACCGAACTGTTTGAATGAACAGACAATAATAAATTTCTTTATTTTTATTACCGCTATGCATGGCACTGAAATCAAAAAAAGCATAGAATAGCCAACTCTATGGTGGCCCAGCCGGTCTCCTCGCGACGATATGTTGGTTACCACGTCAGGCCCGGAAGGGAGCAGCGCAGCCATCGGACTCGGGCGCCGAGATTGGGCTGGTTTGGGTCACCACCCTTATACCACATTGGGTATCTGACAAGCTGCATGAGTTATCTGGTACTGGCCCGCAAGTGGCGCCCCAAAAAATTTGCCGAAGTTGTCGGCCAGCAGCACGTATTACGTGCGCTGATCAATGGTCTAGACCAAGATCGCCTGCATCATGCTTTTCTGTTTGCCGGCACCCGCGGGGTGGGTAAAACCACTTTGGCAAGAATCTTTGCCAAATCTCTCAATTGTGAACAAGGCATCAGCTCTACTCCCTGTGGCGAATGTAATAGCTGTGTTGAAGTCGACAACGGTCGCTTTGTTGATTTGATTGAAGTGGATGCGGCGTCGCGTACCAAGGTCGATGATACCCGCGAGCTGCTGGATAATGTTCAATATGCGCCCAGTCGCGGACGCTACAAAGTCTATTTGATCGACGAAGTCCATATGCTGTCTACCAGCAGTTTTAATGCATTACTGAAAACATTGGAAGAACCCCCTCCCCACGTCAAATTCCTGTTTGCCACAACGGATCCGCAGAAGTTACCGGTCACGATTTTGTCTCGCTGCCTGCAATTTAATCTGCGTCGATTGGATATCAAACAAATTTCCGATCATCTGGCGTTTATTCTGCAGCAGGAAAATATAGATTTTGAAGCCGAGGCTTTAAATCAGATTGCCTTTGCTGCTGATGGCAGTATGCGGGATGCCTTGAGCCTGCTGGATCAGGCAATCGCCTTTTCCGGTGGCAAAGTGACCACGGAAATTGTCAGCCAGATGCTGGGCAGTGTTTCCCAACAGCAATTAATACAATTGCTTGACGCGTTAGCTGCTAAAGATGCCAAATCACTACTGATACATATTGATGAACTGGCTTCTTTAGGCCGTGACTTTGTTGTGGTACTGGATGGTTTGATGACCAGTCTGCAACGTATTGCCACAATTCAATTAATTTCTGACACAGAATCACTTGATCAACAGGATGATGCGGCGTTACAGAATTTTGCCAATATTTTCTCCGCTGAAACGGTGCAACTGCTGTATCAGATCGCCCTGCATGGCAAGCGCGATATGCCTTATGCTGCTGACCCACGTAGTGGTTTTGAAATGACCTTGTTGCGGATGTTGAGTTTTCAACCCCAGGCGGTAACTGTTAACGCGGGGCATCCCCCCGTAAAAAAGTCGCAAGCCAATAGTGAATCAGCGCCTGTTTCGTCAGCGGTAAGTTCATCCGTTGAACCCGCTGCAATGTATTTTCCCCCATCAGATTCAACGGTTATCCATTCTTCGAAAGCTGAGCCTGATTCCGCCGAACCACCGCATACTGCACCAGCAAAACTTGAGATAAATGAACCGCCGGTCGAGCCTGAAACGCATTCGACAGTGGTCACTAATACTTCAACCGAAGTTCCGCCCAAAGAAACTGTACATTCTGACTCTGACGATGCATCTCAGCTGCTCAACTTGACCACAGCAAACTGGACCGCGTTGATTGCACAATTAAAACTGTCCGCATTTGCCAGGCAATTGGCAGATCACTGCGCCTATCTCCGCTCGGATAAAAACAAAATTTATCTTTCCGTCGCATCTGAATTACAACATCTGGCAAATGATAAATCGGTTGCAAAACTGCAAGCCGCTGTCAGTAAACAGCTACAGTTTGAAGTCACATTAGTGTTCACTGAAACAACTGACACGGAAAATGTCCCGACATTAGCTGCTGAGCGTGCACAACAGGCCGCAGAACTTCAACAAAACGCAGTTGATGCCATTCACAATGATCCTGTGGTTGAACAGATCAAAAATGCATTTAATGCCCGTATAATCGATACAACAATTAAACCCTTATAACTTTAAAGAGGATCTCCTATGAAAGGTGGATTAGGTAATCTGATGAAACAGGCCCAGGAAATGCAGGCCAATATGCAAAAGGCTCAGGAAGAACTGGCCAATGTCGAAGTCACTGGCCAGGCTGGTGGCGGCATGGTGCAAATCACCATGACCGGCAAACACGATGTTAAACGTGTGAGCATTGAAGACAGCCTGTTTCAGGATGATAAAGAGATGCTGGAAGATTTGATTGCAGCAGCTGTTAACGATGCAGTAAAACAAGTCGAGAAAACCACCCAGGAACGCATGGCTGGCATGATGCCTCCAGGCATGAAATTACCTTTCTAATTCAGATATGGCTACTCTCGGTCCCAGTATTGATCAACTGATCCAGGCTTTACGCTGTTTACCCGGCGTGGGGCCAAAATCAGCTCAGCGAATGACGTTTCATTTACTGGAACGGGATCGTAGCGGTGGTGAACATCTGGCTGAAATGCTGAGCAAAGCGCTGGCTAATGTAAAACATTGCCAGCGCTGTCGTATTTTAAGTGAAGAAGATATTTGCAGTCGCTGTAACGACAGTTCACGCCGTGAAGATCAACTGTGTATTGTGGAGATGCCCAGTGATGTGATTGCTATTGAACAGGCAACGCATTATCAAGGACAGTATTTCGTGCTGACCGGTCATTTATCTCCATTGGATGGTATCGGACCTGAAGCATTAGGCATCCCCGATCTCATTGCGCGGTTTGATCAGAAAATCGTCACTGAAGTCATTCTGGCAACCAATCCAACGGTTGAAGGACAGGCTACAGCACACTATATTAGTGAAATTGCGCGCTCAAGGGACATTCATGTAACACGGTTAGCTCATGGTATACCATTGGGAGGTGAACTTGAGTATGTTGACAGTGGTACACTGTCTCATGCATTTGCTGGGCGAGAAAAATATTAACCGAATGAACCAATATTAGAGCGGATTTACATGACGGAAACCTATACGGCATACGACTCACTAAAAAACTTTAACGGTCTTATTCACCGTCAACCGTTGTTTATTTCCAAAAAACTCGATGTCGACAGTTATCATCTGACATTTCTTGATGCTCAAGGACATGCCCTGGATGAAAACACACCGGTACCGGATTTTCTTCCACAGCTTCCCGATATATTGCAGGCAATAAATCACCATCAAAAAACCTTACTAACGATTCCCGGGTCTTGGCAAAAAGCTCTTTTTGAATATGAAATGCCTGGAATTGATCTGATTATTGAAGCCAACGATCGTTCGTTAACAAAACCAGTCAGTTTGCATCTTAGTTATGCGGAAAATGCCAAAAGTAATGCCGGTAATGGTAGAACGCTGCTAATTGATTTGGACGAGTTTTCTGAAATGGAAATCTCTGAAAATCTGCCCAAATGGCGCCAGCAGCATCCCGTGTTGTGTGCTTTAAATGTTAATGCCTTCACACAGTTCAGTCTCTGCCAGTTACATGATATTGATTTACTTCAGGGGTATTTCTACACCCTGCCGGATACCAGCATAGATAAAAAAGTTGCCCCTGCAACTCAAACGCTGATGGAACTTCTGGTCAAGTTGCAGGATCCTGAAGTAGAGGTTGATGAACTGGCGGAAATTATTAATCAGGATGTGGCATTAAGTTATAAATTGCTGCGTCTGATTAACTCTGCCTTTTTCGGCCTTCCCCGGGAGGTGGGCAGTACCCGCCAGGCTATCGTGATGCTGGGGCAGAACAAAATTAAAACCTGGGCAAGTCTGTTATGCCTTTCCGGGCTTGATGATAAACCCAATGAACTTCGCACCACTGCGATGATTCGTGGACGGATGTGTGAATTACTGGCGAAACATTACAAAGGCCATGCCGATGTATTTTTCGCAGCAGGCTTATTTTCTACTCTCGATGCCTTAATGGATAAACCTCTCGAAGTGTTGTTGCAGGACCTGCCATTAAGCGAAGAGTTACACTCGGCACTTTTATTTAAAGAAGGTGTGACAGGTAATGCTTTGAATCAGGTACTCAATTATGAACGCGGTAACTGGTCTGCAATTGACTATTCAGTAGCAGGTGCTGATACATTATTAGCTGCGTATCTGGATGCACTTTACTGGGCGAAAGAATTAAATCTCCAGTTAAACGATTAATGGCTATAAGCTGGTTAGGAGCACCTGAGGACAGCCCTTTTCCCCCCGTTGATCAAGCGACGTCCCATGGTTTGCTAGCGGCTGGTGGTGATTTATCTATGACCCGTCTTCTCAATGCCTATCGTCATGGCATTTTCCCCTGGTTTAACGCATACGATCCGATTTTATGGTGGAGTCCCGATCCTCGAATGGTGTTTCATACCGATAAAATGCATATCAGTAAAAGCTTAAAAAAAGCATTACGGCAAAAACCATTCAATATTACATTTGATCAGGATTTTAAAGGTGTCATGCAGGCATGTGCTGCACCCAGATTATTAAAACTGCCTGTTGAGCAGCATGAAACCTGGATCCATAATGAAATGATTTCAGCTTATATGGAACTGCACCAGGCAGGATATGCTCACAGTGTGGAGTGCTGGCAGCAGGGACAGCTTGTTGGGGGAGTTTATGGTGTCGCGATTGGTAAGATGTTTTTTGGTGAATCTATGTTCAGCTTTAAAACCAATGCCTCAAAAATTGCTTTAGTAGCCTTGTCTCAGCAGCTAAAACAATGGGGTTATCCTTTGATTGATTGCCAGGTGTATTCCGAACACCTATCGCGTCTTGGCGCCGTCACCCTGCCAAGAGAAATTTTTCTGCAACAAGTACAAAAACTTTGCGCACTGCCCGGCCAGACTGGCTGTTGGCAAACCACGACACCTCCTTTTTCCTATGAGCCTTGATTTTTATCAGGATCGTCCGCATGCCTGCTCATATCTTGAAGACAGACAGGCGAGAAATATTTATCCCGATCCAATGCGGCCGCTGACTAATGCCTTATACGGTCAATTGATTCAGCATGGATTCCGCCGCAGTGGAGAACATGTTTATCGTCCATTTTGTCAGGCATGCAATGCCTGTGTTCCGGTAAGAATATCGGTTAACCATTTCCGTCCTAACCGCAGCCAACGACGCTGCCTGAAAAAAAATGATGACGTCACTCTAAGCATCCGGCCAGCTGTTTTTGATGATGAACACTATGATCTTTATCAACGCTACCTGGCGCATCGCCATGCCGGTGGAGGAATGGATAATCCAAGCAAAGAAACCTACCTGCAATTTCTCACCAGCAGTTGGAGTGATACGGCATTTATAGAATTCAGAACGCCGGATAAACTGCTGGCTGTTGCGATTACCGATTTTGTAAACGACGCTGCTTCAGCGTTCTACACGTTTTTTGACCCGGAATATTCGGACAGAAGTTTGGGTACCTTTGCTATTCTCAAACAGATTGAATTAGCGCAACAACAGAATTTATCCTGGTTGTATTTAGGCTACTGGATTGGTGATAGCCCTAAAATGCGATACAAGAGTCATTTCTCTGCATTACAGCAATTTGATGGCCAATGGCGCGACTTTGATAAAAAAGCTTTGAATAATCAGTAATATTACGGCAAAATGGATCTTTTAATAGTTAGGCAAAATCAGACCTGTATGGCAAAAGAAGATCATATTGAATTCGAAGGCACTGTCATTGACACCATGCCCAATACCACTTTCCGGGTTGAACTGGAAAATGGTCATGTTGTAACAGCACATATTTCGGGAAAAATGCGTAAAAACTACATCCGCATTCTGACCGGTGATAAAGTGACTGTGCAGCTGACCCCTTACGATTTAAGCAAAGGCCGCATCGTTTATCGCGCCCGCTAACCGCTCAAAGTAACAACTGCTATCACTAGTTATTGTTAAATTCCGTTTTTAATGCTGTCGCCAGGCAGCTGCAATTGCCAAACCTAACATCCCCACAAAGGTCAGCAACGTCCAGGCAGGTATACTGAGGGTCAGAAATGTCCAGGATACTTCCGCACATTCTCCTGAACCGCTCAGCACCATAGAAAGCGCATCGGTCAACGGAAAGTTTTCCATAATAAAGCCCATTCCAGGGCCGCAACTGGGTACCTGATCGGCAGGCAGACTCTGCAACCAGACATGCCGTGCTGAAACGGCCGCGCCTAGTAATGCCGTTAAACCAATCAAAGCAGCATAAATTTTAGTACCTGTTCTGGCAGGATTATGTATCGCTGCTATCAGAAAAAATATTCCGGTAACCATCACCAATACACGTTGCAAAATACACAGCGGACAGGGTTCCAATTCCATTACATGCTGCATATAGAGTGCAGCGAGAAATAAACTGAAACAAAATATAAATCCGCCAAACAATAGCTTGCGTGTGGTGATCAAAACGGTTTCCTCCGTTGGATTAATTTGTGCTAAGTTAACCTAAAAACCGCATCAGATAAAGGGTTAAGTCATGTCAGAAAATAACTTCGAAGAAAAGTTCGCAGCAGCCTATGACAAAATGATGGAACGTATTCAGCATTTTTTTGAAGAATCTGAAAGCAATGCTGTTCCTACCCTGAAACAACGCATTGAACTGGCAAAATTACGCGCCATTGAATTACGGGAAGTCACCGCAGAAGAAGCCGACAAAATTGCCTATTATGTTGAGCGCGATTTACATGATGCCGCGGAATATCTGGAAACAACGGGTAAGGAATTTTCCACCTGGTTTAATTTTGATTTGCAGCTCGTTGAAGCGCGGCTATATGAATTATTTGCCTCTGTCGCAGACCGCACCCGCCTTGAACTCGGCCAGCTGGCCAGTCAGGCACAAATGGCTCAGCAATATCACACCGGAGAAATTACCGGTATAGGCACTTTATTCTGTGATTCATGCGGTACAGAAATGCACTTCAAGAAAACAGGTCGCATCCCTCCTTGCCCGAAATGTCACCACACGGAATTCAGACGCTATTCAAAATAAACTTTAAATAAAATCTTCCGGCCAATAGAAAGCACCCTCTGCAATCAACTCGCAACAGACATCGGCTAATACCGGGTATTTGCGTAATTGCTGCCAGTCCTTTTGGTCGATTTGAGATTGGGTGGTTAGCCACGAAAGCGTTTCCACTGCGGCCAACTCAACAGAATACGCTTCACCAGCAACAAATAAATACGCCGTAGCAGTATCGTTATGCCAGGCAAAGCGTAAATACCCATTGCGTTGTAAATACTCGCCGTTGTTAAAGCGTCTATCCAGTTCGGCCAGCGTGGGTTTATCAGCGATAAACTCGTCGGCCAGCTCCTGTAAAGTTGATTTGGTTTCTGTGACCAGCCTCCCTACTGCTAAAATCATTAAGTCAGCGTTTTCATTGATGGTTTTCAGCAATAAATTCTGAAACCGCTTTATTGCACTGTCATCAATTTCCGTTGTTGAAGACGCTGCGTTTGTTTCGGCATCAGCATAAAGTTGTTCTGCAATATCCTGCTCTTGCAGTGTATGACTGAAAGCATCCAGCAACTGTAACTGTGATGGGGCCCTAAAACCTACTGAAAACGTCAGGCACGGATTTAATGCCACACCATGATGAGCATAGTGCGGTGGCAAATAAAGCATATCACCTGGATGCAAATCCCATTGCTGATCGGCTGAAAACTGCTGCAATATACGTAAATCGGTATCACTCCTGAAAACCGCATCGGCTAATGGTTTATCACTGATTTGCCAATGCCTGGCTCCCTGCGCCTGCAGTAAAAAAACATCATAGCTATCAGTATGCGGTCCAACTGAACCACCCTCCGGTGCGTAACTAATCATTACATCATCCCGACGCCAGTCGGCAATGAAATCAAATGCAGTTAGCAGCTTCTGTAACGGTGGATAATGCTTATCCATATCCTGCACCAGTAATGTCCAGTGTGTTTCCGGTAAAGCAGCAAAATCATCTTCATCAAAAGGACCGTGTTGCAGTTGCCAGGGCCTATCACCAAACTCTTCAATCAAGCGTGATTCGATTTCTGCTTCAGCTGCAAACGCCGCTAAATCCTCTTGCGTAAGATCACTGACGGGCAGCGGAAATGCCTGACGAATCACCAACGGTTTCTTTTGCCAGTATTCATCTAGAAACTGCTGCTGAGTCAAACCGGTATTAAAAAACGCTGTCATAAGCTTGCTGCATGAAACTGTAACTGGGGGTAAAGCCTTGGGCCTTGATTATGAATAACGACACGACTAATTGCGGCGTAAGGCACTTGAATGCGAAACATTGCCTCAAGCGGCATTGCTAACACCTCAGCGAGAATAACGCGAATAACCCCGGCATGAGCGACAAGTAAAATATGATTATCAGTATGGGATTGCACTAAGGTTTGCCAGGCTTTTTGAATACGCCGTTGAAACGCTAATAATGATTCGGCATTGGCTGGCGTATTTTTTATCGGGTCATCATAGAAGGCATAAAACGCTTTTTTGTTCTGTTGCTCCAATTCGCTGGCAGTTTTACCCTCCCAGTCACCAAAGCCGATCTCTATAAATGCAGAATCACATTGCAATGAAATGCCATGTTTATCTGCAAGTTCTTTGGCAAAGTCCGCGCAACGAATTAAAGTGGAACTGACTATTTTTTGCCAGGGCTGATTATTTTCAGTTGCACAGCGCATCTGCTGCCAACCTAACTCACTTAAAGGATCATCCAGTTGCCCACGATAGCGCATTCCGCCCTGGGGTTCTCCATGACGCATCAAATCGATCACTAAAGCCATTGTTAACCAATAATTTCAACTTTGAGAATGACGTTATCCACCGCTGTGACCTGGACCCGAGTCCCTGTAGGACAATCGGGCCCATGCACTTTCCAGGTTGAATCGTCGAGAATGACTTTCCCCTGTCCATTCACAATAGGGTTGGTCAATGTGATAATGCGGCCAACATGCTGTTCGCCGCGCCGGTTTAATAGGGGTTCATCGGTGGCAATGGGATTTTTAATGTAATAGCGGCGCCACAACACAATACTGAGCACCGACAATACTGCAAACATCAACCATTGGAACTGCCAGGCAATCTCAGGAAACAGTAACAACACCAGACCGGTGAGAAATGCCGCGATTCCCAGCCACAAAGCAAAAAAACTGGGCAGGATAATTTCCAGAGTAATCAGCACTATAGCTAATACCCACCAGTGCCAGAAGTCGATAATGAAAGGCATATCAGTTCTCTTTACGCACGAAGGCTTCTTTAGCCAGTTCGGTTATGCCTGCCAGTGAGCCGATAACACTTCCAGCTTCCAGCGGCATCATGATGATTTTGTGATTATCGGCACTGGCCATATCTTTGAGCGCCTCAATATATTTTTGGGCAACAAAATAATTTACTGCCTGCACATCGCCCTGGGCAATCGCTTCAGAAACCATGGTGGTGGCTTTGGCTTCCGCTTCTGCCAGACGCTCACGTGCTTCCGCATCCCGAAATGCCGCTTCACGACGGCCTTCCGCATCCAGAACTGCAGCCTGCTTCTCACCCTCTGCACGCAAAATTTCAGATTGACGATGGCCTTCAGCTTCCAGGATATTTGCGCGTTTAATCCGCTCTGCTTTCATCTGACGGCCCATGGCCTCAATCAGATCGGCTGGTGGTTCAATATCCTTAATTTCAATCCGGGTAACTTTAATGCCCCATGGTGTTGTTGCATCATCGACCACTGTTAGGAGGCGTGTATTGATTTCATCACGTTTGGATAGCAATTCATCCAGATCCATTGACCCCATTACTGTCCGCACATTGGTCATGGTTAAATTCAGAATGGCATTATCCAGACCACTGACTTCATAAGCTGCTTTTGCGGCATGGATCACCTGATAAAACACCACACCATCAACTCGTACCATCGCATTATCCTTGGTGATAATACCTTGAGAGGGCACATCCAATACCTGCTCCATCATGTTGATGCGTGCGCCAACCTTATCAATCACCGGCACAATGATATTCAAACCTGGTCGCAAGGTTTTGGTATAGCGGCCAAATCGTTCAACCGTATATTCCCAGCCCTGGTCTACCGACTTGACGCCCATTAAAACAAGGACAATGGCCAGTACCAGCACCACGATAACAAATAGCGAAAAACCTTCCATTACTCTGCTCCATTGCGACTTTTAATCTTCACTGGATGATACCAGCAAAGTATATTAAGCGGGTGGATCTTGGACATTTTGGGGTCAGCGTTAGACAATAGACAACATGATCATTCGGAACCGTTTTATATGAAATCTTTGAGCCTAATTCGTAGCCTGTTTTTTGTCGCTTTAATGAGTTTTGGGGTCGCAGCACAGGCTCAACAGTGGTATCACGTTGAACTGATCGTTTTTGAAGTACTCAATCCATCTGATAACGAACAGTCGCCGGTATTTACCTTGCAGGATCCTGCTCCTTTGAAAGTGGGTATGGCCAACAAAATTATTCAACCAGCAGGTAACAAAAATCTGACAGATATTTCACAACGGCTGCGTAATTCAGCAGGTTATCGGGTAATAAGCCATCAAACCTGGCAACAAGCCGTTGGCAGTCGCAGTCGGGCACAAGCGGTGGCGATAGACTCTGATAGGGTTCAAGGACAAGTACGTTTTCATATTGCTACCTATTTACACGCGAGTCTGGATCTATGGTTGCAGGATGGTGTGCGCTCAGTGGAAAGCAATTCATATCATACTTTGCATCAACCACGTTTAGTGGAATTGCGCCGTATTCGTAGTAAGCAGGTGCATTATTTCGATCACCCTCGATTTGGCGCTATTCTGCAACTGATACCGGTATCAACACCGGATCATGTGCTGAGTAATATGACCGAACCAGAAACCTATTCACTGCCATCTGAAGGTGAAGCTACAACAGCGGAATAACCCCTTTCAATAATCGTCTTACCTGCCCCATCGAGTCATCCATGGTGTCCAATATGGCTTCTATAGTCAGGGGGTGTGAACTTAAACCAGCCGCCTGATTAGCCACGACAGCAATACTGGCGTAGGCAATATTTAATTCCCGTGCCAGTGCCGCTTCAGGCATGGCCGTCATGCCCACCATGTCAGCACCATCATTTTTTAATTTCTGGATCTCTGCAGCCGTTTCCAGTCTCGGTCCCTGAGTTACCGCATAGGTTCCGCCATCGATAACTGTCATTTCTTCACTATTGGCAGCAAGCTGTATTTGCTGACGCAGTGTTTCATCAAATGGGTAGGTGAAATCAATATGCTTATCGGCTGAAAAATCCTCACTGGCAAAACTGGATTCCCTTCCCCAACTGTAATCAATCAACTGGTCAGGTAATGCAATTGTTCCCGGCATATAGGGCTCCGTAATACCACCCACCGAAGCAACAGCGAGTATTTGTTCTACTCCTAACTGGTGAAACGCCCAGATATTCGCCCGATAATTAATAAGATGTGGCGGAATTGTATGATGTTCGCCATGTCTAGGCAGAAAAGCCACCGTTTTATCGGCATAACGACCAATCATTAATGGCGCAGAGGGCTCGCCAAAAGGCGTTTCTCGCTGCATTTTCTGTTCCAGAATCAAGCCCTCAAGCTGGCTTAACCCACTGCCTCCAATTAATCCAATCATGATGCATTCTCCTTGACGGCAAAGATGCCAGGCGCATTACGTAAATGGCCTTTGTAATCCATACCAAAACCGAAAACATAACGATCCGGAATTTGTAAGCCAATATATTCCGGTTGAACGCCATATTTATTACTGTGCTGTTTATCTGCCAATACCACTGCTTTTACAGAAGTCGCACCAGCCTGCTGACAAAAGTTACGCAACGCTGCCAATGTAATGCCTTCATCATATATATCATCCACTAACAGCACATGTCTGCCATTAAGATCAATATTCGGCTTGGCCAGCCAATTCAGTTCGCCGCCCACTGTTTTATCACCATAACGTGTCGCATGAATATAGTCTGTTTCCAGCGAAAACTGCAGTTTTGGTAATAAATGGCCCATGGTCATCACCGCACCGTTCATCACGCAGAGCAGCACAGGATTTTTGTCGAGATAATCCCTGTCCAGCTGCATAGCCAATCGATCGAGACTTTTATCAATGGCCTGCAAACTAAATAAACACTCTGCTTCGGGCATTACCTGATTCATCTACTTCACCTATCTGTATCAATATCAGGCAGTATAATAGGCTGCTTTGATTACGGGAAAGCCAAAATGGCGCGTTTTTGGCCGATTCTGCTGTTTATCGCCATTTTTATTTTCGTCTGGCTGCAACCTGAAAAACTGCAATCCGAAAATAATGCGTCGGAAATATCCTCTCCGCAGCGGGTCATCAGTCTGGCTCCTAGCATTACCGAAACACTGTTTGCACTGGATGCGGGTGATAAAGTGGTTGCGGTAACGGACTATTGTCGATACCCCAACCAAGTGAAAAATCTTCCCAAAGTTGGCGGTTATCTGGATCCAAATCTGGAGCAGATTGTTCGCTTGAAAGCCGATATGGTTATCCTGCTGGAACGCCAACAAAGCTTAAATACGCAACTGCAGCAATTGGGGATTAAAACGCTAAGTATTGATAACTCCAGTCTGGCCGGCATTCGAAACAGCATCATTGATATAGGCGTAGCAGTTAATAATGTGTCATTGGCCAGAAACCTGGTCAGCGAGTTTGATAATCAGCTTGAATCAATCCAACAGAAAATCCACAATCAGCCCGAACCGACTGTTTTGATTGCGATAGCCCATAGTTCACATACGCATTTTCTGGATAAGGTATATCTCGCCGGACAACAGGATTTTTATAATGATTTATTGTCATTTGTTGGTGCGACCAATGTCTATCAGGGACCAAACATAAAAGTGCCTGCAGTTTCCACAGAGGGCCTGTTACGGCTTAACCCTCAAATCATTGTTGATATTTTTCCCAGCGAAGAAGTGTATTCACCTGACCTCACCAAGCTACGGCAGCAATGGCAGAGACTGGATAAAATTGATGCCATCAGCAATAACCAGTTATATATTATTCAAGCCGATTATGCAGTGATCCCCGGCCCCCGAATCATTCAACTGGCAGAGGATCTGGCGCGGATATTTCATCCACAACTGGATTGGGATGTATCTCTAGATGATTAGCTGCAGCAATATTTTGGTAAAGGTCGGCGATAAAACACTGATTGAAGACATCAATTGCGATATTGCCCGTGGCGATTACCTGTGTATTGTGGGACCAAACGGCTCTGGCAAAAGCACTTTTTTAAAAACCTTATTTGCGCTTCAGCCTGTGTCGGGGGGGAAAATATCTATTGATGGACAAATGCTCTCACATTACAGCCAGAAAAAACTTGCCCAACTCATCAGTTATGTGCCGCAGACTGGAGGCAGTCACCTGAGTTTCAATGTTGAAGAATTTGTACGGATGGCAAGATACAGTTACCACCATATCTTTTCTGAGTGGCAATCGCAGGATCAGGACGCAGTAGAAAATGCGCTCACGATTACTGACAGCCAACCCTTTCGCTTTCGTAAAATGTCGACTCTCAGTGGTGGAGAGTGCCAACGGGTAATGATTGCCGCCGCTCTGGCGCAGGATACGCCGGTTTTAATGTTGGATGAACCCACGGCCTTTCTGGATCCCCATCACCAGGTTGCCGTACATCAATTAATCCGCAAACTGAATCAACAACTGCACAAAACCATTATCGAAGTGACCCACGATATCAATCATGCTGCGCAGCACAGTAAACATGTATTGGCGTTACTGGATGGTAAATGCCTGTGGCATGGCCCTGCTGAACAGTTTTTAGATGCCGAACGGTTACAGCAGCTTTATCAGCAAGCGTTTGTGTTTGCCAAACATCCACATCATGACCGGCTGATTGCTGTGGCAGATGAATCATGAGCATAAAACTTAAACTCATCGCATTAAGCCTGTTTACCATTCTGGTGGTCATTATCAGTCCGTGGCTGGATTTTTCAGCGGCTGGTTCGGCAGAAATCCAGCAAATGATTATCTATGAGTTGCGGATCCCAAGAGTGTTATTTGCATTTACTGCGGGCTGTGGTCTGGCATTGTGCGGCATGGTATTTCAGGCAATGTTTCGCAATCCGCTGGCCACACCATTTACCCTCGGCGTCGCCAGCGGAGCCTCACTAGGGGCAGCGATCAGTGTCTATACGGGTATTAGTTTTACGATTTTAGGGTTAAGTGCCACCAGCCTCAGCGCGTTTGCCGGTGCGTTAATCGCCATCAGCTTTGTTTACAGTATCAGTCGATTTCGGTTTGGCTTTTCCGGCGAAACCTTATTGTTAACCGGTGTGGCTATTAGTTTCTTTTTTTCCAGTCTGATTCTGTTTATTCAGTATCTCAGTAATGTTGCCGATTCATTTCAAATCATCCGCTGGTTGATGGGCAGTTTAACCGTCGTCGGTTACCAGGAATTAAAGCAACTGTTACCTTTTGTTATGCTGACGGCAGTAGTGATTATTTATCTCAGCCGCGAACTGAACCTGTTAATGGCCGGTGATGAAATAGCCACAAGTCGAGGCGTTTCGGTGAAATACGTACGCTACGCATTATTTTTTGTTACTTCGTTGTGCGTGGGTGCTATCGTTGCTTTATGCGGTCCAATTGGCTTTGTCGGCATGATGGTGCCACATATCTGTAGATTGATAATCGGTGAAGATCATCGTTATTTGATACCGGCCACATTGCTTTTTGGAGGTAGCTTTCTGGTGATTTGCGATACGCTTGCCAGACTAGTCATTGCCCCTGCAGAATTACCTGTGGGTGTTATTACCACGTTATTGGGCGGACCGTTTTTCCTGTGGCTTTTGATGCGATATAAATCGCAGCATTAATATAGCGAAATCGTTAACTGCTGCTGTCATTCGCGATTTTTGCTGCAACATTTCTCTGGCGGGTATTTATATGACTGATTCTGATAACCGTTTAACTGCCACAGTGATGCAAAAAACCTTTAACAGACGCCAAATATTACGTTATCTGGCTGCCAGCGGTGCCATGTTAATGATGCCCGCAGCATTGGCGAACTTGCCTAAAGAAGCACCTCGTCAGCTGTCGCTGTATAACCTGCATACTGAAGAAAAGCTCAAAGCGACTTATTGGGCGCAAGGCGAATATCAGCCGAATGCACTGGCAGAAATTGATTACCTGTTACGTGATCATCGTAGCGGTGAACACACAGATATGGATCGGCAATTGTTGAATTTAATGTTTCTGTTACAGCAGAAAGCACAAAGTAAACAAGCGTTTCATATTATTTCCGGTTATCGCTCCCCTGCCAGCAATGAAATGCTACGCAAGAGCAGCACTGGCGTCGCTCAGAAAAGTCTCCACACACTTGGCATGGCGGTAGATTTACGGTTGCCAGGCACCAACCTCGAAGAATTGCGTGATATGGCGATAAATCTGCAAGGTGGTGGCGTCGGTTTTTATCCAAAATCTGACTTTATTCACATTGATACCGGGCGAGTCCGCCGGTGGTAAATTAAAGCTCGGTAATTTCCTGCATCAGCTGCTGCGCTTGTTGATAAAAAATAGTCATCTGATTTTTATATTGCTCACTGAATTGTTGATGATGCAGTTGCATTTTAAGATGCAGTTTTCGCAATCTATCATGAAACGCCCTTTGCTTCTCAAGATTGATATAACTGTCACAGCTGGTCATACAATTAGGGTCAAGCCCGCATTCGTAGCGGTTAATGGTTTCTTCATGCTGCATAATTAATTCAACATGTTGATCCAGCTTGGCAGTGTGTTCGGGTAAACTTCTTTCCAGTTTGTGCAGAACGGCTATTAATCTCTGAGTATGATGCGTCCAGGAATCTGCATCGGCCAACCAGCGAAGATGATCAGCCCGCCACTGTTCACTTTCTTGTTTGAGTTGTTGCAATTCATCCATTTCACACCTCACTGTGTTGATTGGTAAAATCAGTCATTGCTTGTGAAGGCTTGCTATCAAGTAAGCATACACGACCTGACAATATCCCTGTAAAATATAGGGCTTTAAAATCTTTACGGAATATTTCTATGGCTCAAACTGTGGTCTGCGCATTATATGAATTTGTCACTTTAGATGATTATGCTGCGATTAAACCATCGCTACTCAAATTCATGCTGGATCATGAAGTGCGTGGCACCTTATTGCTGGCCCAGGAAGGGATAAATGGTACCGTCGCCGGCTCGCGACAATCTATTGATGCATTGCTGGATTATTTACGCGCCGATGCCAGATTAAAGGATTTAAGTTTCAAAGAGTCGTATACCGATAATCCGCCCTTTCTGCGAAGCCGGGTGAAATTAAAACGTGAAATCGTCACTATGGGTGTCGAAGGCATCGATCCGAAACAGTCAGTCGGCACCTATATCAAGCCCAAAGACTGGAACAAATTGATAAGTGATCCTGAAGTCTTACTGGTCGATACCCGAAATGATTACGAGGTTGAAGTAGGCACCTTCAAAAACGCGGTTAACCCTCACACAGAGAGTTTTCGTGAATTTCCTGACTATGTTAAACAGCATCTGGATCCACAAAAACATAAAAAAGTTGCGATGTACTGTACTGGCGGAATTCGCTGTGAAAAATCCACCGCTTATCTGAAGGAACAGGGGTTTGAGGAGGTTTATCATCTGGAAGGTGGCATTCTCAAATATTTGGAAGATGTGCCCGAACAAGAGTCGCTATGGGAAGGTGAATGTTTTGTATTCGATGAACGGGTCACCGTGAACCATAGCCTCGAAAAAGGTGAATACGACCAATGTCATGCCTGTCGGTTACCGATCACCGAAGAAGACAAGCAAAGTGAAAAATATCAACGCGGTGTGTCCTGCCCACATTGTTTTGATAAAACCACGGATGATCAGAAAGCCCGCTACGCAGAACGTGAAAAACAGATCCAGCTGGCCTTGCAACGAGGTGAAGCACATATCGGCATGGAATCCAACGAAGCTGCTGAATTACATCGTCTGGAGAAAATTCGCCGTAAAGAGCAGGATCGACTCGCTGCCATGAAAAAACACCATCGATGAGATTATTCACTGCCCTGCTTGTTTATGTACTGATCATTCCGCTTGGTTTTGCTCAAACGCAAAACGGACAAGCGGCGATTGCTTCAGCACATCCTTTAGCCACCCAGGCAGGGTTTGAAATTCTGCAACAAGGTGGCAACGCCTTTGACGCAGCGATTGCAGTAAGCGCTGCACTGGCTGTCGTTGAGCCTGCCGGTTCTGGTCTTGGAGGTGGTGGGTTCTGGTTATTACATCGTGAAACCGACCAACAACAGATTATGCTGGACAGTCGTGAAACAGCCCCCTCCCAGGCACACCGTGATATGTATCTGGATAACAATGGTGAAGTGGTTCGTGATTTATCATTAAACGGACCACTGGCGGCCGCTATTCCGGGAACCCCGGCCGCATTGGATTATTTAACTGAGCATTATGGTACTTTGCCATTATCTATCACCCTCGCCCCTGCAATTCGATATGCCAGAGAAGGTTTTGTCGTTACACCTCGTTTTCAACGCTATATGGGCTTTAGAAAACAGGTGTTAAATGCCGAAGCTAAAGCGATATTTTTGGATGGCGAAGAAATTCCCGCTTTAGGCTCCATGATCATCCAGCAGGAATTAGCCAAAACGCTGGAAGCTATTGCCTTAAGAGGTCGGGATGCTTTTTATCAGGGTGAAATTGCCGAACAGATGGTCAAATCAGTTCAAGCCGCGGGCGGTATCTGGACAGAACAGGATCTGGCGAATTATCAACTGAAAATCCGCCAGCCAGTAAAGGCTCAACTTGCTGGTTACACCATTACCACTGCTGCATTGCCCTCGGCAGGCGGTCAATTGATAACTTTGATGCTGAATCAATTGAATACACTGGATTACTGGCAAGCTGACAAGCTACAAAAGCGGCATTTGCTAATCGAGTCCATGCGTCGGGCCTATCGAGAACGCACTCTACATCTTGGTGATAGTGATTTTATTAAGGTTCCGGATTATTTACTGGATCCCGGTTATGCTGCCCAAATAGCTGAGGACATTGATCCCGAAAGCGCCAGTAAAAGTGATGAATTAACTGATGAATTCAGCAACAAAGGCCAGGACACCACACATTTTTCAATTGTTGATCAAGATGGCAACCGGGTATCTGCCACGCTGAGTATCAACTACCCATTTGGCAGTGGCTTTGTGGCTGGAAATACCGGTGTTTTGCTGAATGATGAAATGGATGACTTTTCTGCGTTAAGCGGTAGCCCCAACGCCTATGATTTAGTAAGTGAGTCCGCCAATGCCATTGAACCGGGCAAACGTCCACTGTCCAGTATGACGCCAAGCTTTGTCGAAAATGAACAGCGATTGCTGGTCATCGGCACACCCGGAGGTAGCAGAATTATTACCATGGTGATGCAAGGCATATTACATTTTATTGAAGGCCACGATGCCGAAGAAATTGTGGCTGCGCCGCGATTGCACCATCAATATCTGCCAGACCGGGTTCAAATGGAAACCCCCGGTCTGAGTGAGGCGGAGCAACAGGATTTAACAGACCGAGGTCATCAACTGGATGTGTTAAACCGTCAATTTGGCAATATGCAGGTCATTGTGGCCGATAAGAAGACCGGCAAACTTAGTGCCGCCAGTGACCCTCGTGGTGAGGGTATGGCAAAGACTGAGCAGATTATCGATAAAGACTGAATGATTACAGTTTCATCTCAGATGGCATGATGCCTTTTCTGGATTGAACCAACGCACTACCCTCCAGCACAATCAACGCAATCAACGTCAGTGAAATGGGCACTAATGCAAACCACCCCAGTACTGAGCGTTGAATAAAGCGCATGCTTTCATCTGCTTGAGCCATCAATAAAAATGAGCCGATTCCAAAAATCACTGCCGCCACCAGATAAGCACCTAATAAGTACATACTGCGCTTCCAGGCCAGTTTCCAGTGGGCCTGAACCAGTGCTGTCTGGTGTTGCGAGTTATAGGCTTTGTAAGCTATGGAGCCAATCATAATCAACGAACCCAACAGCGATAATGAGAAAATCAGCCACAGGTTTTCGGTAGCAAACAGAATCGCCGGAACCAGAAAATGAAATATTGCGACGTTGAACATTAACCGCTCATGTGGCTTACTGGCTTCATGATAGACTTCAGACATAGACTATTCCTCTGTTTATATAGGCCATTTTGACATGGTGCACCTGATTGACAGTCATTGCCATCTCGACTTCAACGATTTCGACAAAGATCGAACAGACATTCTGCAAAACTGCGCCAGGTCAGGTATCGAAAAAATCGTCATCCCCGGCGTGACGGTGAACAGCTGGCCCAAACAAGTCGAGTTATGTAGCAGTCATCCGATGCTATCGCTGGCCCTGGGCTGCCATCCGATGTTTATGGCTGATCATCCCGATAATGCTGCCCAACTTCTTGAGCAAGCCGTTAAGCAATATCAGCCTATTGCCATTGGTGAAATTGGTTTGGATCTTTATGTAGCTGATGCCGATATCACATCGCAACTCATCTTATTTGAAGCACAGATTGATATTGCTGTTCAGTTTGCTTTGCCGGTTATCCTGCATGTGCGCAAAGCCCATGATGACGTTTTAAAAGTACTCCGTCAGAAAAAATTATCCGGCGGCATCGTGCATGCTTTCAGCGGCAGTGCCCAACAGGCAGAACAATATCGCAAACTTAACTTTTTATTGGGGATCGGGGGCGCATTAACCTATCCACGTGCGCAGAGATTACAACGTCTGTTTACTGAATTACCGCTCTCGCAAATCGCGTTGGAAACAGATGCGCCAGATATGCCACTTTGTGGTCATCAGGGTGAACGTAACACCCCAGAACACCTCCAGGCTATCCTGGAAAAACTGAGCCAATTGCGTGATGAATCAGCGGAGTATATTGCTGAAATCACCACGAGAAATTGTCGTCAGCTGTTCAATATCTGATCAATCGTGATGTTCACCGATTTCACCTTCGGTAAACAGATAATCACGCAGCTCTTCATCCATTTTTTTATCCCGTCGGCGAATCCATTCCAACGTCATCGCAGCATGCTCTTTCTCTTCGTCACGATTATGTTCAAGAATTTTCCTCAACTCAGGATCTTTACAGGCATCAACGCGTTGGTTATACCAGTCGACCGCTTCAAGTTCTTCCATTAGCGATATTAAGGCGCGGTGCATATCCTTGGTTTCGTCTGATAATTCACTAAACGGCTCGTGATAACCTTCGTTTGACATATACAATTCCTTGAAAAAAAATGAATAGAACCTGACGAAAAATAGCATGTCTATTCAGATAACAACAATAACCTAGATCAATACAGGACTTTCCATGACGCAAGGCAGCACTGAACGCATACTCTACGCTATTAACTCAGTCATTCTTGGTAAACAGCAACCGGTCAAACTCGCCTTAGCATGCCTTCTGGCGCGGGGACATCTATTAATTGAAGACCTGCCGGGTGTTGGCAAAACCACTCTGGCGCATACTCTTGCCACAACGTTGGGACTCCGTTTTCAACGGGTGCAATTTACCAGTGATATGTTGCCGGCAGATATTCTTGGGGTATCCATTTATGACCCCGAAAAACATCAGTTCAGTTTTCATCGTGGCCCCATTTTTACGCAACTTCTATTAGCCGACGAGATTAATCGGGCCTCTCCCCGCACACAAAGTGCGTTACTTGAAGCAATGGAAGAGCAACAGGTTACGATTGAAGGAGACAGCCATCCTCTGGAAGATCCCTTTTTCGTTATTGCGACCCAAAATCCCGCTCATCAGATTGGTACCTTTCCTCTGCCCGAATCACAGCTGGATCGATTTCTGATGCGCATTCAAATCGGCTATCCGGATAAACAGGCTGAACGTGCCTTGCTGACCGGGGAAGACAGACGTCAAATGCTCAAGCAATTGCAAGCTGAAATTACGCCAACCCAATTAATCCAGCTTCAGCAGGCAGCCAGTAAAATTTCATTAAGTGATGCGTTGATTGATTATGTGCAGGCTTTATTGGCTTACACCCGAAACAGCGGTCAATTTTATAATGGTCTGTCCCCACGCGCCGGACTGGGTCTGATTCAGGCCGCTCGGGCCTGGGCCATGATCAATGGTCGGGATTTTGTTATTCCAGAAGATGTACAAGCGGTTTTTCCCAGTATTGTTCAACATCGACTACAGGCGCGTGAACATCTGCAATCTGCAGACTGGGCTGCCGAGATCCTGAAGCAGGTAGCGCTTCCCTGATGCTCCGTCAATATTGGCAGCGCTGGCGTCAACAGCAACGCTACCGGGTATTTATTTTGCCCAGCCGCTATGGATTGAGTTATTCGCTATTGATTGTGGTGATGTTGCTGGGTGCCATTAACTACAACAACAGTCTGGGTCACCTACTATGTTTCCTGTTGGTTAGCGTCGGCCATGTAGCCATGCATCACAGTTATCGTAATGTCCGCCAGCTGGATTATCAGCTTGGCCGGGCTGAACCGGTTTTTTGCCAGCAACCTGTTTTGTTGCCACTGAACCTGACCAATCAAAGTCCACGACCTATCCGACAATTGGATATCGCTTATCTGCCATCAATATCACGTTCAGGCTGGTGGCCGCTAAAACAATTTTCCCGGTATCTTCCTGTGTATAAAGCTCCTCAGCTTGCTGCAGAACAAACCAGCCTGCATCTGATTCCCATACCGACCCATAAAAGAGGTTGGCAGGATTTAGGGCGGTTGAGGCTTTCCAGTGTCTACCCTATTGGATTATTGCTGAGCTGGTTTTTTATTGATATCCAGCAACGGGTGCTGATTTATCCCAGGCCAATGGGCAACAAACCATTACCACCACCTTCTACTATGGATGATTCCGCAGCTTTGCAGCATCAACAAGGACTCGATGATTTTGCCGGTTTTCATCGCTATCGCGTGGGTGATGCCAGGCAACATATAGCCTGGAAAGCCCTGGCTCGGGATGGCATTTTACGGACTAAACAATTTAGCAGTCCTTCCGGACAAAAAATGTTGTTCAAATGGGATGATGTGGCTGATTTACCTGATACCGAAGCGAAATTATCACAACTATGTCAGTGGATTCTGACTGCAGATACCGCTGGTATGCAATACGGTTTAATCCTGCCAAAACAAACAATAACGATAGATTCAGGCGACCAGCATCGTCATTTTTGTCTGCAAAGTCTGGCGCTTTATGGCCAATAAACGTTCAGCTGAAATCCCTTCGAAATCCTCCATTCACTGGTTAATGGTGACATTGACGATTATCGCCATTCCGCATTTTTTCTATCAACCGCTGTGGGTTGCGGCGATATTTCTGTTGATGATGGGCTGGAGGTTAATGAATAGCTGGTATGGATGGCCACTACCTGCGGATAAACGCCTGTTAAAAGTGCTGCATTCCATTGGCGCGATATTGACCATTGTGCTGGTATTTTACAGTTATGGAATTACCATTGGCCGCGATGCAGGGGTGGCGTTACTGACCACCATGGCGGCCTTCAAAATGGTGGAAGTAAAAAATCTGCGTGATGTTTATCTGAGTTGCTTCATGGGTTTTTTCCTGATTATTACCCATTTTTTCTTCAATCAGAGCATTCCAATCGTCATTTTAATGCTGGTCAATGTGATCCTGCTGACCAGCTGTCTGATTACTGCCAATGAATCAGACAGCTCCATCAAACATCGGCTTAAACAATCAACTGTGATGGTTTTACAGGCCATGCCTCTGATGCTGTTATTGTTTGTGCTGTTTCCCAGGATTTCAGGTCCTATCTGGGGCTTACCAAATGACGCAATGGATATCCCGGATAGTCTCCCCGATAGTATGACGTTAGGCGAAGTACCACCGCAAAACAGTGCAGTGACCGGCATGGCAGACAATATTACGATCGGCAATATCAGCCAGTTAATTCAATCCGATGCCATAGCCTTTCGGGTAAAATTCGACAACAACCAGTTTCCTGAACGTCAGGACTTATATTGGCGTGGCCCAGTGTTATGGCATACCGATGGCAAACGCTGGCTGCCATTAACTGACAATCAAAAACGTTACGAAAACGGCTCAACAATTCATGTCGCCGGAGATGCTTTTTCCTACAGCATGACCCTGGAACCCCATGACAGGCGCTGGTTATTTGCCCTGGATTTCCCAACAGCCTATCCGCAAACCATGCAGACCCGTCTCAGTGCAGATGGAGAGTTAAATAGCAGTGACCCAATCAAACAGCGCACTCAATATCAGTTGAGCTCTCATACTGACTATTTATTTAACCCGCAAAATGATCCTTATGTGAGATATGGATTAAACCTGCCGGAAGATCGTCATCCAAGAAGTCTGCAGCTGGCACAGAATCTTGTCGAACAAAATCCAACTGAGCAGGCCTATATTGAAGCCGTACTGAATTATTTTCGTCAGCAGGATTTCAGTTATAGTCTGACGCCACCAGCATTACGCGGCGATACCATTGATCAGTTCCTTTTCGAGAGTCGTCAGGGGTTTTGTGAGCACTATGCTGCCAGTTTTACCGTGTTAATGCGCGCCGCAGGTATTCCGGCGCGCATTGTGACGGGTTATCAAGGCGGAGAAATCAATCCGGTAGATCAGGTGCTTACGGTACGACAGCGCGATGCTCACGCCTGGACAGAAGTCTGGCTGCCACAACAGGGATGGATCAGAATTGATCCCACTGCTGCCGTTTCCAGTGAGCGTGTCGACTTTGGGATCCGTGATTTATTACCGGCTGAACGGCGTTCACCTGCCGCAATAGCCAATAATGATCGCTTGGTAGAGCTTTGGCAATCAGCAAAGAATAACTGGGATGCTCTGAACAGTGCCTGGGAAATGTGGGTTGTCAGCTATGGTCCGGATCGTCAAATGCAGTTGCTGGAAAAACTCGGCATGCATCAGCCGGACTGGGAAAAAATGATTCGCTGGCTGGCCATTGGTATTGCGCTGATATTTGGCTGGATTGCCTGGACAACTTTGAGAGTAAAATCCATACCTCAGGATCGAGTACAGCGTTTTTATCAGAAATTCTGCTTTAAACTTGCACGGCATGGCGTTGTGCGTCAGGCCCATGAAGGTCCGGAAGATTTTTCCCGTCGCGCTCAACTGGCGCTTCCGCAGCATCAGCAACAGATTGCCATGATCAGTTATTGTTATATGCATCTGCGTTATCGCGGAGAAGCCCTGGAAGATGATTTTATCGAGTCGGTCAAAAATTTCCGTCCACACCGATAAATGGCTTTGTCCACCTCTGCAAATTGCATCCTGATAGTTGCATATAGCTCAAGCACTTTTGCCATTAGCTGACCGTTATCGGAAAATAGTTAATTTTAGGTAATGTTTAGAGGGAAGCGGATGGCGCATAGCAATCCATTATTTGAACGCACCCATATCCTGCTGGGTGACACCGGTTTAGAGCGTCTTCAAAACAGTCATGTTTTTCTGGCGGGTATGGGCGGTGTCGGTTCATTTACCGCTGAAGCGCTGGCGCGGATGGGCGTGGGTAAAATGACACTGGTGGATCATGATGTGGTTTCGGCGTCCAACCTGAATCGTCAGCTGGTGGCACTGAACTCTACTGTCGGTAAATTGAAAGTTGAAGTGATGGCAGAGCGTATCGCAGATATTAATCCACAATGCGAACTCAACCTTATCACTGACTTCTTAACCCCGGAAACGATTCCCGACACCCTCAATCAAGGCTTTGACGTGATCATTGATGCCATTGACAGCATGAGCAGTAAAACAACTCTATTGGAAACCGCGTGGTGTAATCAGTTACCGGTATTCTCCAGTATGGGGGCTGGTGGCAAGCTTGATCCCACTCAAGTACGTACTGGCGATTTAATGAATACCTCCATTTGCAAACTCGCCAAACAATTGCGTTCACATTTACGTAAACGTGGTGTTGGCAAAGGAATCCAAACTGTTTATTCACTGGAGTACCCTTTACCGCCGCTGCCACCGGAGCCGGTCAGTCGTGGTCGGGCACGAGCTGTTAATGGCACGGTAAGTTATATGCCTTCAATATTCGGCTTAACCCTGGCAGGCCTGGTGATTAATCATATTATTGGTGATGCCAGACGTGTCTGATCCACAAAACGTAGTGAACTGCACAGCGTTCTATCAACAACAACTGCAAAAACTGCTTAAACCTTACGGGATTGAAATCAGACAGGTTGAAGAAAATGAGACTATTCCCGGTAGTTTTTTTGGCGAACGTGAAGCCGGTCTGCTAGGCAATCAATTATTGCTGCGGCTTGATACACCAGTGCATTCGGCGTTACATGAAGCTGGCCATTATATCTGTATGGATAATCAACGTCGCATAACGTTAAATACCGATGCCGCTGGTGATTATGATGAAGAAAATGGCGTATGTTATCTGCAGATCCTGCTCAGTGATTTTCTGCCTGAAATGGGTAAACAACGCATGATGCTGGATATGGACAGCTGGGGCTACAGTTTCCGCCTCGGCAGTGCCAAAGCCTGGTTTGAACAGGATGCGGAAGATGCACAGCAATGGTTAATCAAGCATCAGATTATTGATGACAACAATCAGCCTACCTGGCAACTCAGAGTCTAAACCTTTCATTGCAGTGCCTGGCAGAGGTGCTTATAATGCCCACTGTCTTAGGGGAGTAGTCTACCCATCTTAAGGCCTGTTTATTTCTAAGAATAAACAGGTCCTAGTGCGTGAATCTGTCAACATACTTGTGTCCTCAAGACACATGGCAGATTCGTGTCATTCTGACGAGTGGCATTGGCAAGACCTGAGGCAAATAACAGCTCCATAGGCGGGTAGCTGCTATTTGCCTTTGGTTTTTTATCCCGCCTGAGTAACTAAATCATGGAAGCTTTTCTGGTTTCAACTTCAACCGTCGCATTGGCGGAGATCGGCGATAAAACCCAACTTCTTTCGTTATTTCTCGCAGCCCGTTTCCGTTCTCCCATTCCCATTATTTTTGGTATTTTAGTCGCTACCCTGCTTAACCATGGCCTATCTGCCTGGCTGGGGGTGTGGGTCACTGAATTTATCTCCCCGCAAACGGGCCGGTTACTGATTGGTATCAGTTTTATTGCCGTCGCCTTATGGATATTAATTCCCGATAAAGAAGATGATGCTTCTTCAAATCTCAATCGTTATGGGGCTTTTATTTCAACGGTGGTATTATTTTTTCTGGCTGAAATCGGTGACAAAACCCAAATCGCAACAGTCATTCTTGCAGCACAATATCAGCAACTCCTGCTGGTAACCCTCGGTACCACTACTGGCATGATGTTGGCTAACGTTCCAATCGTTCTTTTCGGACATCGCTTGATGCAGAAACTACCATTGAATGCTGCACGTTATACGGCGTCAATTGTGTTTATGTTGCTGGGGATAATGACATTGTTGCTTTGACAGTTTGAGTGATTAATTCATAAAGTAGCTACTTTTAACACCATCTATGGAGAATCCATGAGCCAGACTATCAGCTCTCCGGTCACTGAGTTATTGGCAAACAACGCCATTCATTATGACGTGATTGAAATTCCGCTCAGTGAGGATAAAAAACCTATCCGCAATCTGGAAGAATTACTCAGTGGTCAGGGACGAGATCCCAACTCTGTGGTGCGCAGCTTATTATTTAAGACTGGCTCGGATAAATTTGTGCTGTTAGCCGTAGCCGGCGGCGGACGAGCAGATTGGGCAGCGCTTCGCAAACAGCTTGGTGAGAAAAAACTACGCATGGCCGAGTTTGATGAAGTCTCAGAAGCAACAGGCTATGTCGTTGGTGCAGTGCCTCCCATCGCTTTGCCTGAAACAGTTACGGTATTGGCCGATAACAGCGCATTTCAATTTGATCAGGTGATTATAGGCAGTGGCGTTTTAGGTTATGCGCTGGCATTGAGCGCCAATAATCTACAAAAAGTTATGTCGGACGTGCCGGTCGGCGAATTCGTCAAACTATAAATTAACGCTTTTCAGCTGGCGAGCTGCTTGGGTACTCGCCAGCTTTTTCTTATTAAATCCCAAATAATCTGCTCTTTGCTTATTAAACAGCATTTTCTAATTTAGAATTTACTAATTTAGTAAATGCTGATATTGTTTGTGGACGTATTTTTGTAAGGACTGTCCATGAGCAAGCCATCTCCGTCTTTTTCTGACTTGAACGAAATGCAAACTCATGCCAAAGCAGCCGCTGATTTACTCAAGCAAATGAGTAATGAACACCGCTTAATGATTTTATGTGCTTTGGGCAATCAAGAGTTGGCTGTCAGTGAACTCAATCATCTGATACCGCTTAGCCAGTCAGCCTTATCACAACACCTTGCCAGCCTGCGTCATGCCGAATTAGTCGAAACGCGAAAAGCTTCACAAACCGTCTTTTATCGCCTTAAAGGTGATGCCGCGATTCGTATCATTGCTGTACTGCAATCACTTTATTGTCCTGAATATCAAACAACTCAATGCGGAGAAAAATTATGAATTATTCTATTGAAAAGCCTGACCAGGTGTTTTTAAACCATACGCCTGCCGACGTATGTATTGTCGATGTCAGGACAACGGCCGAAGTTAAGGCAAAATTTTTGCCTAGTGCCGTTCATATACCATTACAAACATTTTCGGTTAATACTCTGCAACAAGCCATAAATGAACAAAAACCAGAAAAAATTTTCTTATTGTGCCACTCGGGGCGACGCGCAGAAATGGCTGCCAAACAATTAGAGGGACAAATCCCATCCTCGATAGTGGTTATCGAAGGTGGAATCCAGGCCATTGAGAAGATGAATCCAAACTGGGTAGTGACACAAGGTAAAACGGTTTCTATCGAACGCCAAGTGCGTATTGCTGCAGGTACTTTGGTGTTGTCCGGCGTGCTTGCTGGTTTATTTGTACATTCAGCCTGGTTTGCCTTATCAGGTTTTGTCGGCGCAGGACTGATGTTTTCAGGGATCACCGATAGCTGTGCGATGGGTCTGATCCTCGCAAAAATGCCATGGAATAAATAACCTCGATGTTGCTACTAATTGGCATTGTAATTGGCCTGCTGCTTGGCCTTACTGGAGCCGGTGGCTCGGTGTTTGCGGTGCCATTACTGATAATGCTGGGTGGTGTTTCAATTCATCAAGCTGTGACTTTATCGTTAGCCGCAGTCGCCGCGATTACTTTGTATGGCAGTGCCCGAAATTTCAATAATCACACTATTTTGTGGAAACCTGCAGCGTTATTAGCCGGTAGCGGAATGTTAGGTGCGCCATTAGGCCAAATATTCGCCTCAAGGTTAAGTGAAATGATGCTGGTGACAGGGTTTAGCCTGCTGGCAGTCATCATCGCTCTTCGTATGTGGTTAACAGCCACAACGATGCCGGAAGCCAGCAAGGTGGTGCGAAGCAGTCATTTATCGCTGGATAATGCAAAGGGTGTTCTGTGTAAATTCAGTCCCAACGGTGAATTTCAGCTGCGTCCAAGATGCATGGGGGGGTTATTGCTGGGTGGATTTTTGGTCGGCATATTATCCGGATTATTCGGCGTGGGCGGCGGTTTTTTAATCATTCCCCTACTGCTGTTACTGAGCCAGGTCAGCATGGTACAGGCTGTCAGTACGTCTTTAGTGGTTATCACGCTGATTAGCAGTATCGGCTTTATTTCACATCTCACATTCGGTGAAATCAATTATTTACCTTTTATGTCATTGGCCTGGCTCATTGCCGGAGGACTGACAGGGATGTATGCAGGACAACTGATCAGTCACAGAATTGCCAATGCGCATCTGCAGAAAGTCTTTTCCATTGGTCTTTTTCTGGTGGCAATAACACTGTTTTATCTGCAAACAAAATAGGAAGAATCACTATGTTATTCAGACAATTATTTGAAAAAAATTCATCTACCTACAGTTATTTGATTGCCGATACAGATAGTAAACAAGCGTTATTAATTGATCCGGTGATTGACGAAACGGAAGGCTATATTCGTTTATTAAACGAACTTGGTTTAACACTGAAAGTAGCAATGGATACCCATACCCATGCTGATCACATTACGGCACTTGGCAAGCTGCGAGAACTCACAGGGTGTGAAACTTACATGGGACAACAAGCAAACGCTTCCTGTGCCAATGATAGTTTCCATGATGGAAGTAAAATTGTGGTCGGCAATATCAAGCTCACTGCCTTACATACTCCAGGACATACCGATGACTCATACAGCTTTCTGTTGGAGCATGAAGGACAACCCTATTTGTTCACTGGCGACACCTTATTGATTCGCGGTACAGGTCGTACTGATTTTCAAAATGGCAGTGCCATCGACCAATACAGCAGCCTGTTCGACAAGTTATTGAATTTTCCAGAAGACACCTGGGTCTATCCGGCACATGATTATAAGGGGTGGATGGTCAGCACGATTGGTGAAGAACGCGATCATAATCCTCGCTTGCAAGTGAAGGATGTTATTGAATATAAGAACATTATGGACAATCTGAACTTGCCCAATCCTAAAATGATGGATGTTGCCGTACCGGCTAATCGCGCATGCGGTAATCTAGTTTAAGCCGATTGAATGCAGTTACGCCCTTTCTGCTTGGCTTGATAAAGCTGTTTGTCTGCTCTGCTGATTAATTCATTATGCTCATCATCTTGCGATGGAATCATTGTGCTGACTCCAAGGCTGATGGTGAGCAATTGACTGACTTTTGAATTTTCATGCGGAATCTGTTTTTTAAACAAAGATTGTCGGCAACGTTCTGCCAACGCCCAGGCAGCGTTTTCATCCGTTTCAGGTAATAACATTACAAATTCTTCACCACCAAATCTGCCGAAGAAATCTCTTGATCGGGTGGCGATATTATTTAAGGTTGTTGCCACCTGCTTCAGACAGTCATCACCCTGTAAATGCCCGTAAAAATCGTTATATTCTTTGAAAAAGTCAATATCAATAATGATCAACGACAATGGCTGTTTATTTTGTCGGGCTTTAAGCCATTCCGTTTCAATAACAGCATCAAACATCCGGCGGTTGGCCACACCGGTCAGCCCATCTTTAAAGGAAAGCTCTTCCAGTTCTTTTTGCAGCTTTATCAGTTCCTGCTCGGTTTTTTTGCGCTCGCTGATATCAAACATAAAACCAACTAAGGAGTCGACCTCACCACTTTCTTTGCGGACCACATGCACGACATCACGGATCCAGACATAGTTACCCTCTTTTGTCAGTGCGCGATAATCCGCTTCATGATCGATTCCTGACTTAGATTGGGAAACACAAAAATCCACCACCCATTGCCGATCATCTGCATGCATCCGTGCTGCCCAATCCTCAACAGACTTCCAACTTGATGGTTCCCAACCTAACAACGCTTCAATTTGAGGGCCTATATATACAAATTGCAGGGTGGCCCAGTCTATTTTCCAGGGAATGGCTTTCGTCGATTCCAGCAGGGTTTTATAAACATCGTTTTCAGTTGAAACATCATTGATCAAGTCGGTCATGGCAGCACTCGCAAAAACTTAAGCAAAGAGAACTTATTTCCATAATTTGGGATCATTATGACGCGTTTTAACGAATTTTTCTGGTGCGAATAGCGCGACCTTTAACCTTGCCATCAGCCAAGTAATTCATTGCCTGTCGCAATGCAGATTTACTCACCGCGACATAACTCGACATATCAAAAATATCAATTTTGCCGATATCAGCGCCATCAAGCCCGGCATCACCGGTTAAAGCGCCCAGAATATCGCCAGGACGGAGTTTATTTTTACGCCCCGCATCCAACTGAATAGTTACCATATCGGCTTCAAGCGTATAACTGTCATCACGATCCAATGAAGCCGGCACATCACAGCGACACGGTTTTTTCTGATATTTCTCAATCGCTAGCATGCGTGGTACTTCAGCTTCAGCCACCAGACTCATTGCCAGACCAGACTCCCCCGCCCGACCAGTACGTCCAATGCGGTGAATATATACTTCGGGATCGCGGGGCAATTCATAATTGATCACCATTTCAATTGCTTTGATATCCAGCCCGCGTGCGGCCACGTCGGTGGCAACTAAAACCGGGCAGCTCTGGTTGGCAAAACGCACCAACACCTGATCTCGTTCACGCTGTTCCAAATCACCATGAATTGGCTGAGCATCGATTTTTTTATTTCTTAGCATCTCAGCGACTTCATCGCACTGTATTTTGGTGTGGCAGAACACAATGGCGTTTTTGGGTTGATAGTGCTGGAATAACATTAACAAGGCATTGTTACGTTCATGTTTTTTGATCTCATAAAACAACTGATCAATTACAGCCTGTTGATGTTGTGATTCAACCGTTACCCGTGCCGGATCGCGTTGTATGCTGCGACTAATCTGTTTGATGCTGTCGGGAAACGTCGCTGAAAATAACAAGGTCTGTCTGGAACTTGGCGTCTGACCAATGATTTCCTGCATCGCATCAACAAAGCCCATATCCAGCATGCGATCGGCTTCATCCAGCACCACGGTTTTGACTTTATTGAGTTTCAGGGTGGCTTTTTTAAGATGATCCTGAATCCGTCCAGGTGTACCAACCACAATATGTGCACCATATTCCAATGAGGCAATTTGTGGTCCTAACGGTTTACCGCCGCATAACATCACCAGTTTCAGATTGGGTATGCCACGCCCCAAACGGCGCAACTCTTTACCGACCTGATCGGCTAATTCACGAGTAGGACAAATAATCAGCGCCTGAACAGCAAAGAAATCCGGTTGAATAGTTTGTAATAAGCCAATACCAAAGGCGGCGGTTTTACCACTGCCGGTTTTGGCCTGGGCAATCAAATCCTTGCCTTGCAGAATTAACGGCAGGCTTTGTGCCTGAACAGCGGTCATTTGCTTATAACCAAGAGAATCAAGAACAGCCAATTGCTCGGCAGGTAAATTTAACGATGAAAAATCAGTAGCAGACATGAGGAACTTTAAAGAAGAAAAGATAGCGCGCATGATACCAAAAAGCTCGCTGAAACATTGCTTTACCTGAATTCACATTCAGGGCAACGAACCATCAACACGGTTACCAGTCTGATGATTATCAGCCAGTCAACTGTGAGGTAATGGCTATGTCATTCAGTAAAACCCTATTTGTTTCCGTTTTCAGCGCCAGCCTGCTTAGCGGGCTTATGCTGCTTGTGCCCAGTCAAAACAGTTATGCCGATGTGTCGGTGAACGTGCAACTTGGTCAGAATCTGCATAATTGACCTCACCATGGCTATTCTGGCAACCGGCATTACCGCCATCCATCAATCGGCATCACCGGTCACCGTTCATTTGGACTGGATCCCAGACTGAACCACTTTAAACAACCTCGTTATAAACCGTATTATTGACATTACGATACTACCCGGCCTCGTCATCGATCAGGCTATTATGGTTTTCGAAGTAACAGTATCACCCTGATTGCACCGGTTATTTATTCTCAGGGTTATCGAGATGCGGAGCCGGTAAAACGCTATACAACCAATGCAGCACGGCCTGCTTCTCCATCCACTTCGTCTATTTCCAATTATTCCAATATTGATGGCTGGGAAGCGTTATCACGCTATGAGTCGACAACAGCGATAAATGCTTTTAAAGCACACTCCCAAAAAGATCCCAAAGCTTCTTTGCCCAAAATTGGTTTTGCTCTGGCAACAGCTTTGCAAGGTGAGTCTGATAAAGCATTCTGGGCGTTAAATCTGGCGTTGATTGCCGATACCAGTGATCTGCGATATTTCAGTGCTGATTCAGGTCTGCGGTTGGTCGTTGATGATTTACTGGCCAATTATCAGAATAAAACACTGATGACCGTTATCTTGCTTTATTTGAAACAGGATTACCTCTCAGCACAATCAACAATACAAACCACACTTGATGAATGCGATAACTGCACCAGCACCCGGAATATGCGGCGATTTATACAGCAACGTCTGAACGGTTAGCCATAACAAAACACCCTGTTGAAATTAACAGGGTGTTTTGTAGTACTAGCCAATTTAGCCCTAATGTTCTTCATCAAAATCCTGCTTATCCTTGGGGTTGGATTTCAATGATTTTGAACTTTCTGTTTTTTCAGGTTTTTGCTCTAACTGAATGGCAGAATTTGACTCCGAATCTCCGATCATTTTCAGCGGCGCAGGTGGAGCCGATCCATCTTTATCCTGACCGAAGTAAATGGTCATATGCGGGAATGGAATCTCAATCCCTGCTGCATCGAGATGCTGTTTCACCAGACGATTATAAGCCCGGCCTACACCCCACTGCGTACCCGGCAGGGTTTTAATCCGTACCCGAATATTGACTGAACTATCTGCCAGAGCAGTAATACCATGAACTTCCAGCTCATCGACCAGAATTTTCTCACGCTGCTCGGCATCTGCCATTAACTCGGCAAAGGCTTCACGCAGATGCACAATCACCTGATCGGTATCTTCACGATATGCCACACCATATTCACCTACATGATAGGCAAACTCGCGCATAAAGTTAGACACAGTATCTACCGATGAAAATGGAATCAGATGATAGGTTCCTGAAAGGTCCCGCAGCCCTAAAGAACGGATTGTCAATTTCTCCGCCGTACCAGTGATGCCTGCTGCAGTAACAATATCACCTGCATTAATGGCATTTTCCATTTGGATAAAAATCCCGGTAATAATATCTTGCACCAGTTTCTGAGCACCAAAACCAATGGCTAAACCAAGCACACCTGCACCAGCCAGTAATGGTCCAATATTGACACCAATTTCAGCCAGAACAATCATCACGGTCATTATGATAAGTGCAATAGCCGCTGCATTACGGAATATGGTCAGTAATGTTTTGGCTCTTGCCGTTGGCAAATGCGTTTCATCACCAGGATTAAGCCGGTGCTCAATCCAGCTTGCCAAAACAATCCATATTGCCATCGCTCCAACCAGAATTGCAGCCACACTAATCAATGTACCGATAGTGTGTATACCCGCCTCTGAGGCCATCCATGCCGTAAGACTGAATATTCCCCAGGCATCCAAAATGACGGCGGCAACAACAACCACCAGCAAAATTCGTAAGGTTTTATAGATATTTGGTACAAACCCGTTTACCCGTTGTTCCAGCATCGGAAAACGTGAACGCAAATCTTCTGAAACATGTACCGGACGACCAATGGTTTTCGCCAGGAACTTCGCCAGCAATCCACCAACCACCAGCGCGAGAATCGTCTGGAAAGTGGCCTTTAGCATCATTGGCAGGGCTTCCTCCGGACGCAGTAATAAAGCTACGGCTAACACTGCAAAATACACTATTCCCAGAATGTGCCAGCTTCGTGCCAGGATCCCCAAACTGACTCTTGAAAAGCTGAATGAGGATTGTTGTGCATGAAAGAGCAAACGCTGTTTAACCGATACACGGTTTTGCATGATCACAACAACTGCATAGATAAATGCACTTAACACCACCAGTACACTGACCAACTGGCCGGCTACCGGATTAATATTCAGATTGACCAATGGCACAATCAGCAACATGCCATAACCGATATAGTTGGTTAAACGTGCTAACCAGATATGCCAGTAAGTGGCACTTTCGGCAGATATTGGTAATAAACGCAGTGCATCATCACGTCCAGCAAATACCGTACGGAGAATCACCTTAAATATTTCAATCGCCAAAAACGCATTGAGGAATAGCGATTGACTGACATTCATTTCCCCATTGCTGCCAACGGCAAACAAGGCAACGGCATAACCAGCTACCCATGCTAAGGCTACTGTGAGTAAGTCTACTATGGCTGCCAGTAAAATCGTGCTGAATTTACGAATTTCCGGATAGTCACCCTCCGCTTCAGCCCAATCATTGGCACGACGAAAAACATGGCGCGCCAGACTTCGCAGCACATAAAACATTAATAACGTACTGGCAATCACCACCAGTAAAAAGAAGCTTTCATCCAGCATGTTCTGCCCGTCAAATGTGCCTGCTTCATCAGAACCTATTGCGGCTACAGCAGAAAAACCCACCCCGACTGTTGAGACAATCTGCTGCGCAACGGATTGAGTCGTATTGGCAATCTGTCTGGCAAACGTTGGTTCATCAACCACTTCTTCTGAAGTGGCTTCTTCATCCATTGCTTCAGCTGCCTGTGCCAATTCGCGTAATTCTGCGATAAGTTTTTCACGGGACTGTTCATTTTCGAGTGTGTCAGCAAGCGCTGAGTAATGTTTTTCGTTATTGGGAGGAGTTGCAGGTTCGGCCCAAGCCGCTTCGGTTATCAAACTGAATGTTAACAACAACGTCACCAGCAGAGCTGAAGTTAACTTCCATTTCATATCAAAAATCCACACGATACTGTGATCTCCTTTTGTTTGATTTTTTTGAATTTATTATTTGCCCAGAGGGCTTTAGATTGATGCGAAGGTAGCGATCAATGATTGATTCAAGCTGTCAATTTGATTGCTATCGACAGCTTAACAAATGTAGGGTCTGTTTATCTTTCATTCACAACAGAGGCCCTATGAAAGAGCCACGTCCCTGTGACCCTATCGAGGCGAAAGGGTTCATTGCAAAACCGATACAATTTTCAGTTGTCCCTGTTCATTCACTTCCACCACTACGCCCTCTCCCGATAACACAAACTTATCGAGAAGCCCGGAAATATTGACCTGATGCGTGATATAAACCTTGGTTTTAATGGTTTTCGCTTCACTGATATGCGCTTTCCAATCTTGCAGGAACTGTTGTTTTAGATGGCGATTTGATACGTGAAAAAATGAATTCAGCGCTTTCAGCTTTTGCGGTGGACCAAATCCCAGTAACTCTGCAGTTTCCAGACAACGACACCATTCACTGGAGAAAACCTCTGCCTCATTAATACCTGATTTGCGAAGTTTTTGGCCTATTTCAAGCGCTTGTTGATGTCCTTCAGAAGACAATACCCGCTGAGTCTGGCATTCTGCCAAATCAAACCCTTCGGGATCACCGACGCCAGGGGCTAGCGCATGGCGCAAAATAATCACTTGGTCTGCCATACTGGTCGTTGAATAAAACAGCGATAAAAACAGGCCGTATCGCAACAGTGTAAGCAAGTTATCCATGTAAACCTCTCGGTGTAATCTAAAGTAAATTAATTTAGTTACCATTAACAATGAACGTTAATTTACTGAATCACACTAATACGGATATTGATGCATCAAACAGAAAACAGTTCTGCACGTGACAAATGTTTGATAGAAATAGCGCAACTGGAGCATAAATGACACCTCAATCCATGCCTAAAAAATTGACACTACTGTTGCAGTTTATTCTGTTCGCCGGATTCTGCGGGTCAATTTGGGAACAACAATGGCTTAATGCGATAGTGACTTTCGGCATTATTATCATCAGCTTATTTCCTGTGTTACTGGCCAGAAAATTCAATGTTCATGTGCCAGCTGTATTTCAACTTCTGGCAATTGCCTTTGTCTTTGCATCGGTATTTCTGGGTGAAGTACATGGCTATTACACCAAGTTCTGGTGGTGGGATATTGCTTTGCACGCTGGCTCAGGTTTTCTGTTAGGTATTATTGGCTTCCTGCTGGTTTATCTGCTTAATGAAAATGAATTTATCCATTTACAGATGATGCCGGGGTTTATAGCATTTTTTGCTTTTATGTTTGCTTTGGGGATGGGGGCCTTGTGGGAGATATTTGAATTTTCCATGGATAAAATTTTTGGGATGAATATGCAAAAACCCATGTTCGGTGATTACTCAGGCTTAACTGACACCATGTATGACCTGATTGTGGATGCAATAGGCGCTTTGTTTATTTCAGTACTTGGCTACGGCTACTTGAAAAAAGCTCAAGCCAAATCGTTTCTTGAACGCTGGATCTGGTCATTTATCGTCAAAAATCCACGACTATTTATCAAAAAAAGAAAAACGGCACCGACTAAATCCAATCTCCCGGATTAATGACTGGAAAGCACCTTGTGATATCTTCCTTAACATATCAGGATTATCTCTGATGCGCTTTCATCCATAGCACTCTAGTATGCCGTTAGATTGCTGTTCATCAGCAAGTTTTTCTGGAGTGTATATGTACAATTGGCCCAAGGTTTTAACATCATTATTCTTATGCTTACTGTTGATGTTTTCGTTAATCGCTTGCGATCAAAACAATGATGACACCCCGCAAATGGAAGCTGCACCAATAATCGATGAAAACGAAATCCCCCTATGGCTTGATGGACAAGTGGAAATGTCGCCCCAGGAGTGGCTGGTAAAACGCAGTCGTGCAGAAATAAACGATGAAACAGCTGAAATTGAACGTACAGCAGAACTACTCATCACCGCTGCCAACCGGTTTGATGAAAGTCATCGGATGATTGCCAATCGTGCCGCCCAGCTGGAAGATATGCTGTTCGAACATAACATTAAAGAAACGGCGGTAAACCGGTTGGAATGGTTTACTAAACTTCCGACATTACAGACTCCACATAGCTTTTCGGCGCTTTGCCAGTACTATTACAACCTTCGCACTCAGGGTAAAACTGAAGACGAAATCATTCAAAACCTGTTAAGGCTTTAGGGTCTGTTTATTTTTCAGAGCCACCACTGCTGGAGGCTCATTTTTTCCAACAAGGCGGAAATGATGTGATGTAGATGTTCTGCATCAGTCATTTCTAACGCCGTTTGAAGAATAAAATCGTCCTAGCCCTGCGATTGCGGTTGAAAAGAGGACACTGATCTTTTGAGTAAACTCGCCTGATAAAGATCTCTGCTCTATAATTTCCAAGCATATACTTTTTCTCTGTCGGGAAAGAGCCATCCTGTTTATGCAATCATCGGAATTTATGACTTCTCCTCAAGCTAACAGTTATTTCAGTTTGATCCGCAGCCAGTTTGGTTTACTGGCTATTGGTTTTATTGCGCTTTTCACTGGCAATCTTGGACAAAGCTTTTTCATTGGTTTGTTTCAGTCTGATATCGCCAACTCATTAAACTTATCAGCAGGTGAGTTTGGGGCTGTTTATGCCGCACTGACCATGGCAAGCGGATTTCTGGTGTTATATTTCGGCCAAAAGCTGGATTGGATTGCCCCCCGGCGATATGCCTTGTTAGTGCTGACAGCATTATTGGCGGGCGTGATTTTACTGACCACTTCACCATGGCTGATTCCAGCCTTATTTGGTCTGGGCTTGGTACGGTTATGTGGTCAAGGGTTGATGACCCATTTTGGCAGTACCTTAGCAGGCCGCGAATTTACCATTAATCGTGGTCGGGCTCTGGGGGTAGTGAGTCTTGGCATGCCACTGGGTGAAATTATTCTGGCGCCAGTTATCGCATTATTTATTGGTTGGCTGAGCTGGCAGCAAATCTGGTGGGCGGTGGCCGTCGTCATTTTTCTCATTTGGTTGATGTTACTGCTTTTGGCTAAATGGCCTGAAGCTCCTGAAATCAAACGTGATAGCAGTGGTAACAAAATCAAAGGCCCCAATCCGATGCTGGAAAAACGTTTCTGGCTGATTATTCCATTAACCATGGCTTTGCCAGTCACTTTAACCGGCATTTTTATTTTTCAGTCTCAAATGACCATAGACTTAAATGCCACCACCACCGCATATGCATTAGGTTTAACGGCAATGGGCATTGCTCGTTTTCCGGGAGCATTACTTGGAGGCCGCTGGATAGATGAATTAGGAGTATCGCTTCTAGCTCGCTTGTACCTGGCACCTTTTGCATTAGCTATTATTTTGGCTGTATTAATGGGGGGCAATGCGGGTGTTTTGATTCTAATGATTGGTGCAGGTATTTCACTTGGCATGTCATCGCCGGTGGTAGATAGTTTATTAGTCGTACTTTGGGGTCGTGAACATTTAGGCCACGTGCGAAGTGTCAAATCAGCTTTTATGGTGTTTTCAACCGGTCTGGCACCCGCGGTATTAGGTTTCCTGATTGATGGTGGGGTCCAATTTGAAGCCATCCTAATGGGAATGCTGGTATTTATGGCTATAGGCTGGTGCCTGGCATTGGCACCAATTCGTGAAGCAGAGAAAGCTTTTAGCGACGCTGAAAATTAAAATTAAAGTCAGTATTCAATGGGCCGCTAACCTTAGCGTAGTTCTAATTAAGGACAAGAATATGGCTATTAATACTGCCCCGTTTGGGCAAACCGTAAGCTCGATGGCAAAGGATCCCGTCAATAAACAGGATGCCCCCTTTGGCCAACAAATTTCTGTCATGGCACAGGAAAAAAAGTTTTCTGTTGCTGATTCCAATAGCCAACTGAATCTGTCGATTTTAAAAGTGTCGTTCAACATCAGCGAAGGTAATGGCGATGGTGCGATGGCATTGCTTTACAAAACGGCTTTGGAAGGTATCAATGATTCTTTAAAAGCTGAGTTTGGTGATAACGCTATTCAAAAAGCCTACGACCAAGGTATTGATGTTTCACCTGAAGCCACTTCAGAACGGATCGTGCAAATGAGCACTGCTTTTTTTGATGCCTATTACAGTACCCGTCAGGATATGCCACTAGATGAAGCACTTGAATCATTTGTGAAAGTGATTGGTGGTGGAATTGAGCAGGGATTTAAAGAAGCCCGCGATATTCTTGGTGGATTGAACGTACTGGAAGGTGACATTGCCAGCAATATCGACAAAACCTACGATCTAGTTCAGCAAGGTTTACAGTCCTTCCTACAAAATTATCAAGCTTCTCAAGAAGCTTAAAATAATGCTTTTTCGCCACCCGTTCGGGTGGCGATTTATTTGTGTGTAATGTTAACTATTTCTATCCTGATTTCTCCCTCCCCCCTTGAGTTCTAGCTGATACTCGCCATACTCTGTTTTAATATGCATTCGGGATTGCGCATGTCCTCGAATCATCCAGTGACTCAGCTACAGGAGAGCAGCATGGATAAGACACTCGTCATCGGCGCCAACGGTCAAATTGGCAAATTATTGATTCAAATGATGGCTGAGCAGAAAATGCCAGTCAAAGCCATGATTCGCAAAGCAGATCAAGCCACCGAATTTGAAAAAATGGGCGCTGAAATAGTGATAGCTGATCTAGAAGCCGATATACCAGATCAAGCATTTGCAGATTGTGACAAGGTTGTATTTACAGCCGGTTCAGGTGGTAAAACCAGTGCTGATAAAACCATCCTGGTGGATTTATGGGGCGCCTGCAAAGCTATAGATAAAGCCAAACAACACGATATCAAACAATTTGTCATGGTCAGCTCGCGTGATGCTGGTGATCCCGAACACGGCTCCACGGCTATCAAGCATTACAACGTCTGCAAACATTTTGCCGATAAACACCTCATAGAAAGCCACCTGCCTTATACTATTTTGCGCCCCGGCCGATTAATTAATGGTCCATTAACCGGTAAAATCACCACCACTCGCCCAACCGATCAAGAACAACAAACTATTTCCCGTGCTGATGTAGCAGCCTGCATTTTGCAATGCCTGGATCATTCCGAAACAGTAAATCAGATTGAAGAGTTATATCAGGGTGAAATGCCAATTCAGCAAGCTTTTATAAAATCGGTAAAAGGTCGGTTGGGCTAAAACAACGCGTGAATAGATAAGGAATTATCTTATGGAAGAAGATGTTTATATAAAGGCGTTAAAGTTTGCTGAAAAAAAAAGGAAATTTACTCTTCAAGAGCTTCAACTTGAATTAAATCTTACAAATGAGAAATTAAAAGAATTTGCACTTCAAACCCACCATAATGAAATTTTCTATAACAATACGGTTAATTTCTATACTGTTTATAATAAAAAGCCGCCATATCCATCTGTTTATTTCAGTGTAAAAGACAAGTTTCGATTAATTCAGTATGAAGAACTGAAAGAAGCAAGAAAAGCATCTAAAAATGCAACCCTTTTTGCTGTAGCTGCATTGATGATTTCATTTATAGGTTCAGCAAGTGCTATCTATTTTAATAATAGCTCATCAAAACAACTAGATACTCTTATTGCGGGGCTAACCTACTCAGACTCGGAATTACATAAGCACGTAGAAACTATTCAAATTTCGATCCAACAAAACACTGAAAGCCTCAATTTAATTAATGAATTAATTCATGTTAATAACCAAATAAACCAGAGCCTAATCACGCTCAAAAATGAAATAGTCCCAACTGACGTGGACAACTCGATTCCTGAAACTGATTAATTATCATTAATGAAACCAGATTTTTTTAATCAGATATATAAAAGTGAATCCAGGCAGATCCTTTCCACATTAATCCGCTTGTTAGGTGATTTTGATTTAGCTGAAGAAGCCATGCATGAGGCTTTTGCGATTGCCATGAAAAAATGGGAGCTGGATGGCGTTCCAGAGAATCCGCGTGCCTGGTTGATATCCACTGCCCGCTTTAAAGCCATTGATCAAATACGCCGACAGGCACGTTTTGATTATTCTTTAGATACCATCACTGATGAACAGGCCGCAGAAGAGACCTTGCTGGATGAGCAGCAGATAGAAGATGATCAATTACGACTGATATTCACTTGCTGCCACCCAGCATTAGCCGAAGAAGCACGGCTGGCACTGACATTACGGGAAATCTGTGGCATAACCACCGAGGAAGTCGCCCGGGCCTTTCTGCAAAAACCAACCACCATTGCCCAACGAATTGTCCGCGCCAAAAACAAAATTCGCGAAGCAGGTATTCCTTATGAAGTCCCTGATGCAGATCAATTAGCAGAACGTCTGCAGTCCGTGCTACAGGTCATCTATCTGATCTTTAATGAAGGTTATTCTGCCAGCAATGGCGAATTATTGGTCAAACATGATTTAGCCAGTGAAGCGATTCGTCTTGGCCGATTATTAACACAGCTATTGCCCGAAGCTGAAGTAAACGGGTTATTAGCATTAATGCTACTTCAGGACTCACGACGTCATGCCCGGGTAGATAGTAACGGCGAGTTGATTACACTGGAAGATCAGGATCGGCGTTTGTGGGATCAGCAACAGATTCAGCAAGGTTGTGAGCTGGTTATTCAGACATTACAAACTCAGCATTTTGGTCCCTTTACTCTACAAGCCGCCATCGCAGCAGTTCATGCGGAAGCCTTGTCTTTCGACCAAACGGATTGGCAACAAATCGTGGGGCTATATGATGCGCTTATGCAGTTTACTGATTCCCCTGTTGTCAGATTAAATCAGGCGGTGGCAATCGCAATGCTGCAGGGCCCCGAAGCAGGCTTAGTGATAATTGAGCAATTACGGGTTCAGGGCGAACTGAATAACTATCACCTGATTTATGCAGCCAAGGCGGATCTATGTCGCCGTTTGCAGCAGTTTTCAACTGCCAAACTGGCGTACCAGCAGGCACTTGATTTAACCCAGCAAGGGCCTGAACAACGTTTTCTGCAACGTCGCCTCGCCGAATTACCGATTTAAACGTTGCCTAAGCCGAGATGATTTTTTTGCTCTTTACCAAGCAGCAGTTTGACGAATTCGTTTGCCGGAATTGGCCTGCTGAACAAAAAGCCCTGGAACAATTTACATTGATGATCCTGCAGAAATTTCAGTTGTGACTCTGTCTCCACCCCTTCAGCGATCACCTGCATATGCAAACCATCCGCTAAAGCAAGTATGGCTCTTACAATTGCCTGACTATTGATACCGGTTTCCAGCTCACGAATAAAATGCTGATCAATTTTCAGTACATCCAATGGCAAATCCTGCAGATAGGATAATGATGAGAAACCGGTACCAAAATCATCCATCGCCAGCCTTAGGCCCAATGCTTTCAACTGATGCATTCTCTCAATGCAGGCCTCACGATTACCTATCGCAACATTCTCGGTTAATTCCAGTTCAATAAAATCCGGATTAACTCGTGTACGTTTAAGGATCTCAGCCGTTTTGTTCACAATGTCTGGACGATCAAATTCCACGCCTGAAATATTCACTGAAATTGGCACCGGTTCAATACCCAGGTTAGTGAATGATTTTATAAACTCACATGTTTGTTCAAGCACCCAGCGCCCAATTTCCACAATCAGCATTGATTGTTCAGCTATCGGAATAAATTTGGCAGGTGAAATCATGCCCAACTCGGAATGATTCCAGCGAATTAGCGCTTCCGCACCGATGACCTGTTTTTCACTATCAAATTTTGGCTGGTAATAAATAATAATTTCATCTTTACTAATAGCTTCTCGTAAATCATGTTCAAGCTTGATATTTTCCAGCGCCTTTGCGGTCATTTCTGCTGAATAGAAACGGAAATTAGCGCGACCGTCATTTTTCGCATAATACATGGCCGAATCCGCAAATTTCAGCAGATCTTCAGGCGTTTCGGCATCTGTTGGATACATGGCAATACCCATACTGGCGGTGGATTTAACCGACTGTCCTGCCACTATTGAGGTTGTATCTACTGCTTTTAATACTTTTTCGGCAATCATGCTGATAAGTGCCGGATTATCAATGTCAGTAATCAACACGACAAACTCATCGCCACTCATTCGGACCACCAGGTCGGTGGTTCGAATACTGTTGGATAAATGTTCTGCTATCTGGATCAAAAGCTCATCACCAGCAGCATGACCCAAAGAATCGTTGACGTTTTTAAAGCGGTCCAGATCCAGAAAAAAAACCGCCAACTGTTTTGAATCACGATTTGCCCGAGCAATTTCCTGATGCAATCTCTCATTTAACACTAACCGGTTAGCTAAGCCGGTTAATCCATCAAAATGCGCCTGATGAAAAAGCTTCTCCTCCCAAGCTGCGTTTGATAAAGCTACTGCAATACGATCACCAAAGCTTCTGGCAATAGCTTTGAGGTCATTACTAATGATCTTAGTCTGTTGATAAGCAAAACTGATAGTGGCAGAAATAGAGCCATTCACCACCACCGGAATGACCAAAAAATGCCAGTTACCAGTCAGTTTTAATACTTCCAGATAAGCCGGTAAACGCGGCTGATTGTTGATTTCCACCACACTCCCCTGATTTTTTTGCAAATCAGTCAGTTCTTCATCGTTTATAGGGAATGATTGGTCCAATAAATCAAAATGTTGACCATCACGACGAGTATGGACCTCCACAATAAGTTGTTTTTCAGCATCAAATTTGGCAATCGAAATCAGGTCACTAAAAAATATGCCGGGCAATCGAGTTAAAGCGGTTTCAACGATTTCATCCGCATTCAGCACAGAAAGGATCTGTCGATCTATTTCAGCCATGGTGGATTGAATTTCAAACTGACTGCGCAAGCGTCGGGTCATTTCATTAAATGAATCACCTAGAATTTCAAATTCATCTTTGCTGTGTATGTCGACCTGATAATCAAACTGCCCTTCTGCAATACGTTCGGTAGCAATTCTAAGTGCGGTCAGTGGTGAGAGATATTTGGCAATTAATTTGGTACTGAGGAACGCCACAATTAATACAGTCAACAAAATCAGTGGCGGATAAACCTTGGTGAAATAGTCGATAGCACTTAGCGCCATTGATCTCGGTTGGGCATGCACAATAATAAGATCGGGGGAGGCAAACATATTGGCTATAGGTGCTTGCCAGAAGCCGCCCAGATAAGCATTGTTTCCAAGATTGTGATTAAAACTGCCGCTGTAGTTGTCGAGTAGATTGGTCAATAATTGGTTGGGTAATGACGTGCTTGGTAATGAGCTGAACCAGGATTCGCCGACATCTGTCATTACCATAAGCTGATTGACACCTAGATTATCGACTTCCCACAAAGCTTCGGGGTGTAACTCAGCCATTAAAATGCCAGCATCAGGGCTGTTTTCATTAAAATTTAAGGCGATCCAAATCTGTTTAACGCCAATCTCATTGCTCTCAATCGGTTTAATAAGTGTTAATCCGGAACGAACGGATTCAATCTCCTGTTCTGTGAGATATGGCACCATACGGGTATCACCTAACAAAGAGGCTCTTTGACCATTATTGGTAATTATTGCTAAATCGCTAAACTGTTTTTGTAACTTCTGATCCCGGAATAAATTCTGATCCCGTAATCCTCTGCTTGAACGTTCAATCCGGTTTGCCAATAATCGTAAAGCGCTTTCAGCCAATACGAGCCGGTCGATAAATCGCAAACCATAATCTTTACTGCTTTTCTGTAGCACATCATAGGATTGTTGGTATAGCTGCTGACTGACTTGATGAAAAGACAATACCCCCAAAACCAATACTGGTATTAAGGATGCAACAACAAAGGAGAGCAATATCCTTCGAGCGACTTTATTTCGGTTGTGGGGCGATTTTTCTATCATTAAGGAATTATCAACCTAAAAATCAGCCGCGAGGCCTATAAAACGTCCATCTCGAGCCAGAATAATGTCATCCAGACTATATTTGTTTGATACTTGTCTTTTGGTTACACCATCTTTCCCTTTACTGTAAAGATCGTATTGAGTGTTGATGGGATTCAATTTTTTATCTGCTCTTACTCGCCCCATAATTCCCGGACCAGCATTTGCAATATTTGTATAAACATAAGGGTTATCCCAGGGATCTTTACCATTATTGGGAAGATTGGAAGTAAAAGCTTTCCATTCAGCCTCAGAATCAGGTGGATAACGGTGATTTTCAAGGTAGTAACGTTCAATCACCGATTTGATTGTCACAAGTTGAGAGATAGCCAAAGCGTTATGAGTTTTATCAATATAGCTGCGATAACTGGGTACCGCGATAGTCACTATGACACCAAGTACAGCGATAACTAGCATGAGTTCGATTAACGTCATTGCTTTTTGTGAAGTGATGTTCAACTTAGTAAACCGCACAGGAAACCCTTCTTTAGATTTTCGTAGTATTTATCGATTTACCATCCCTGATAGATTTTATTAAATGCTAGCACGAGGGCTGTTTTCGATAAGGTAGTGGTTCACAAATTCCTTCTGGCCACACTTATTAGCACAAACATCTTATGGAGTTTAAAAGATACCTCCATAACCTGAATTAACGTTCTTCTAATTGATTGGCGAGCTTGATAGTTATCGGCTAAAAAAAAGAAATCTGTATTTTTTCTGACTGTCGATTTCACGGTTGCTTATTCGACTAGTTGATAAGGCCAATCTTTTTAGCCTTCAATATGGAGAAATATTTATGAACATGAAAACTGAAGTTGAACAACAAGTGGAAAACTGGAAACAGGCTGTAATAAGCCAGAACATCGAACAAATCATGCCGTTTTATGCTGAAGATATTCGGTCATTTGATGCGATTTCCGAGTTGCAGTTTAAAGGTCGCAAACAATATGAGGCACATTGGCAACGTTGCCTGCAGATGTGCAAAATGACTCAGTTTGAAATCGGCCAGCTTGATATCAAGGTTGATGGAAATCTGGCGGTATGTTTTTTCCTTAATCAATGTGGCGGAATTGATGAAAAAACCGGTGAAGAACAGGTCGGCTGGGTTCGAGGCACTCAGGTGTATGAAAAAATTCACGGAAAATGGTTGATTATTCATGAGCACTTTTCTTTGCCGTTTGATATGGCAACAGGCTCAGCGTTGTTTCAGCTTACCCCTGAAACTGAATCTGCCTGGTAAGGAGCACACAATGAAATTCATGATTTTACGTAAAGCCGATTCCGATACTGAAAAAGGTGTAATGCCCAGTGAACAATTATTATCGGCCATGGGCAACTACAACATGCAAATGGATCAGGCCGGAATATTAAGAACCGGTGAAGGCTTGAAACCAACCCGTGATGGGGCCCGCATTAAATTTCAGCAGGGTAAGCCGATAATCACTGATGGTCCGTTTACTGAAACCAAAGAATTACTCGCCGGTTACACGGTTATTGAGGTCAACTCCAAACAGGAAGCACTGGATTGGGCCAAACGCTGGCCAGCTGAAGATGCCGATGGCAACGTTGAACTGGAACTCAGACAACTTTATGAAATGAGTGATTTTGTTGATGGGCAGGGTTTGCAAAAACATATCGAACTTGAGCATAAACTTCACAAACAACCGCTTTCCACCAGCTCTTATCTATTATTTGATGGCAACTGCCGCCAGGCTTTTGAGTTCTATGCACAGGTGTTTGGTGGCGATATCGTAATGATATTAAACGGAAGCGAATCCCCGATGGCAAATGAAATGCCTGCCGAGTTCGCTGACAAGATCATGCATGTCTCTCTTCAGGTCGGCAATTGGATGTTAATGGGATCAGATTGCCCACCCGGCATGTTTGAAAAACCACAAGGTTTTCATGTACAGATTGCTTTTGAAGATGAGCAACAGGCTGAAACCACTTTTAATCAACTAGCCGAAGGTGGCTGTGTACAGATGCCGTTCGAACCCACATTTTGGGCCAAGCGGTTTGGCATGCTGGTGGATCGGTTTGGTACGCCATGGATGATTAATTGTGGTCAATGTACGCTCTGATTATCTTTCAGACTAAGTAACAATCAAAAAACCATCGGGAGACTTAAATGAAATATCTGGCTTTGGTGTATTACCAGGAACAAATCATGAATCAAATGTCCCAGCAGGAATGGGACAGCCTGAATCAGGAATGCATGGCCTGTGGTGAAAAACTGCAAAGCAGTGGCCATATGCTGGATGGTTCAGCGTTGCAATCGGTCGAGACGGCTACTACTGTTCGCGTCCGCAACGGCAAAGTGACGATGACCGATGGTCCTTTTGCTGAAACCAAAGAACAACTGGCCGGTTTTTATCTGCTGGAAGCACGGGATATTAACGAAGCCATTCAATTGGCCGGCAATATTCCCCCCGCCAGATACGGCAGTATTGAAATTCGCCCCGTGCGTGAATTGCAGACTGAACAGAATAGCAGCGGTGGTAAAAGAAACTCATCACCATGACGCAAAAACTGCAAACCTGTCTGTGGTTTAACAGCAACGCCGAACCTGCGGTGAATTTTTATCTGTCGGTATTCGGTGGCCACGAAATTGATCGGCTCTATTACAACAATGCAGGCCCTGGACCAGAGGGTTCAGTGCTGTCTATCACATTTGAAATTTATGGCCAGCAACTGATCGCTCTCAATGGTGGCACGGATGTGGCATTTAATCATGCGATGTCATTGTTAGTCCGCTGCGAGAATCAAACCGAAATCGACCTGCTTTGGGATAAGTTACTGGTCAATGGCGGCAGGACATTGCAATGCGGCTGGGTTCAGGATCAGTTTGGTGTGTGCTGGCAGATTGTGCCCAATATGCTGGATAAAATGTTGCAGGATAAACAGCGTGCTCCGGCAGTAATGACGGCATTACTCTCCATGAACAAGCTGAATATCCCACAATTAGAAGCCGCTTATCAGAACAGCAGATAAGTCAAATATCCTGCAGCAATCGCCATTGTCATTACCACCACAACAAAGGCGATTAATAAACGCGTTTTAAACAATGAGCGTAACAAAATTAATTCCGTCAAGCTGGCACCGGCACTACCAATTATCAATGCCATGACGGTACCTGCACCAACTCCTTTTGCCAATAAGGAATAAGCTAGAGGAATAACAGCTTCTGCACGAATATACAAAGGCACTCCAATAACTGCCGCCAAAGGAATGGCAAAAGGATTATCACCACCAGCATACTGCTGCAGGAAATCGGTCGGCACAAAACCATAAATTACACTGCCGATCGCAATACCGACCAATAAATATGGTAAAACATCAATAAAATCTGACCAGGCTTGTTTACTAATCCGTTGGAACGGTGTTTTGGCAACTGGTTGGGCATCACAGCAATCCGCTGGTTGGCTTTCAATGGCACAGCAAGCAGGATTATCCTTTTCAGCATGACTTGTACTAGATTCTTCTGATGTATTACAACAAGATTGAACAGTTTTAGCCGTGGAATAATGTTCATCTCGAATGTATCGTTCAAAACCCATTTGATTTAATAACCAGCCCCCGACTAGGGAAACGACGAAAGCCGATATGACATATATCAATGTCAGGTTTAGTCCAAATGTGGCGAATAAAAGTACGACAATAATGGGGTTTAATATTGGTGAAGCAAACAGGAATACCATCATAGGCCCAAAACCTGCTCTCGCTTTTATAAGCCCTTTCAAAATCGGAATAGTTGAACAACTGCAAAAAGGGGTTATCGCCCCTAATCCTGCTGCTATTAAATATCCACGTCGCTGACTTTCGCCAAGTAAATTCTGAATTTTTTCAGCGGGAATTTTCCATTGCACCAAACCGACCAGAAAACTAACAACAAGAAACAGTATTGAAAGTTCAACGGCTAAAAAAGCAAACATTGCTAGTGTATCGTTAAGATTCTGACTCATAATTAAATCCATATTTCTAGAAAAATAGAAATATAAAATAACTTGCTTGTTTTAAGCCTGTCAACTAAATTTCTATAAATATCGAAATAAAAGGAAAAGCCATGACGCATGACGAGGCGGCAATCAGTTTGGCAGAGTTAGGTAACAGTAGTCGTCTAGCTATTTTCAGATATCTGGTTAAAGCCGGACATGAAGGTGTAGCGGTGGGAGAAATACAGCGTAATTTAGCCATACCAGGCTCTACACTCTCGCATCATCTAACCAAAATGGCCCATGCCGATCTGATTATTCAGGATAAAAAAGGCCGCAGCATTTGCTGCAAACCAAACTTTCCTCATCTGGAAAATCTGATGGCCTATCTGAAAGAAGAGTGTTGCGAGGGACATCAACCACCAGATACCGAAACAAACTCATGTGATTGCTAACGCATTTTTAAACAAAATTAACCAACGATTTATCTCGCTGGTTTTGATCATTGGGCAAAATACTGTCTGCTGGCGTACTATATCGCGCTATGCCAACACAGAGCTGGCTTTTTGATTGAGGTTTGAAATGAGCGATTTACCCAATTGTCCAAAGTGTGATTCCGAATATGTCTATCAAGATGACCATATTCTGATTTGTCCGGAATGCTCTTATGAATGGTCGGCTGATACGGTGACTGATAATAGTGAAAGCTCAGATGGTATTCTCGATGCCAATGGCAATGTTTTGCAGGATGGTGATACTGTAACGGTTATTAAGGATCTGAAAGTAAAAGGTTCTTCACTGGTAGTAAAAGTCGGCACCAAGGTCAAAAATATCCGTCTAGTAGAGGGCGATCACGATATTGACTGCAAGATTGATGGTATTGGGGCAATGAAACTTAAATCGCAATTTGTGAAAAAAGTCTGACGCTTCACAGCATCTGAGGTACTAAAAGGGCTCTAATACGAGCCCTTTTTTGTGGGTAATTTATTTGTCTGCTAGTTTTTTCATATTTTCATTAATTTTAAATAGCACTATCAATAATTCACACCAGATACGCGCGCCGACGGCACCAGCCAGCATGGTAAAAATTCCTATAAGAAAACTACTAATACCACCAGCGAACATCATGCCCAGGCCAGAAACCAGTGCAGCACCTAATAACAACCAGTAAACCAGCGTAATGATTTTCGGAGTTAACATCGAATCAAAAAACAGGATATCTCTCACTTCTTTCTCTCCTAGATTAATCAGTGGATGGCAGTATCAGGGCTTGTTTATCTTTCATATCCACCACTGCTAGCGGAGATGAAAGATAAACAAGCCCAGTTCACTAACATCCATTTCAGTTTTTTTACATTATGGCAATAAATGAACATCGTTTTTAATTGAAGGTCTTATCAGTAGAACTGTATTCACCATCTGTCTATTGATGCCAAACATATCTATTGCCAATGCGTATAATGCCCTTTTACCCATAGTATTTCTTGACCGCTGTCACGGAAAATCGAATTGAAACCAATCATCACGCTCAATAAAGTGTCAGTTGACATTGCACCAGCGTCACCGGAGAGCCGTATTTCTTTGAGAAGAATGCGTGCTTGTCATGAGTGTGATTGGGTGGTGGTGTTACCTGCATTACGTCCGGGTGAGCATGCTACCTGTCCACGTTGCGGGCATATCTTAGTTAGACGACATTTTCGTCCAGCTCAGCGCAGCATGGCATTTGCTATTAGTGCATTAATTGCGTTGATATTGGCGATCTCATTTCCCTTTGTCAGTTTTGAAGCAAGAGGCATCAGCAATAATATTGAGCTGACTCAAACCGCGACCAGCATGATTAGTTTTCATCAGCCCTTGGTCGCCCTCATTGTGGCACTGACTATTATTGTATTGCCGGCAGTTTATCTATTAGGGGTCATTTGGCTGCAATTTGGTTTGCTCAGGGCAGCTCCCTTTCCATTTAGTCGCGGTATTGCTCGTTCGTTATCACATATGCATCCGTGGATGATGGCGGATGTATTTATCATTGCCGCGCTAGTCAGTTTGATAAAAATCGCTGGCATGGCACAGATTGAATTAGGTGCATCGTTTTGGGCTTTTTGTGCCTTTGCAATTTTACTGTTAATGACCACGCGCTCTATTGATGCCGACTGGATGTGGTTTTCACTTGCGGGTGAACCTCAGGCCCCAAAGGGCATTCGCACAGGCGAAACGGCGGCTTCACAAGGTTTGGCAGGATGCTCAACCTGTGGTTTGATAAACGAACTGTCCGATTCCGGTCATGGACATTGTCGCCGCTGTGGCGAACCCCTGCATCTACGTTTACCACATAGCCTGCAACGTACGTGGGCACTTTTGGCGGCAGCAATTGTGATGTACATTCCAGCAAATGCCTATCCTATTATGACAACAACAGTGCTGGGCCAGAGTCAGCCGGCAACCATTATTGGAGGCATCATTGATTTATGGCAAAAAGGCTCCTGGCCAATTGCAGCAGTGATCTTTTTTGCCAGTATTCTGGTTCCTGTCGGCAAGATGCTGGCGTTGATCTGGCTGTCATTTGTCGTACGTAAAAGCAGTGAACTCAGCGCCAATAACCGAACCAATTTATATCGGATTACCGAATTTATCGGTCGCTGGTCCATGGTAGATTTATTTGTAGTGGCTATACTGGTGGCATTAATCAGGGCTGGTAACTTAATGTCGATAACCCCCGGTCCGGCAGCACTAGCATTTGGGGCTGTCGTTATTTTAACCATGTTAGCGGCGATGACATTTGATCCACGGCTGATATGGGATACGCCCGACACAACCAAAAAAACGCACTCCAAGGAAACCGTGAATGAGTGATTCCCCTGTCTCTAATGAAGACAATGTGAACGACCAGCATCGAGCAAAAGCGGGCAGACAATCTCGTCTTTCCCCCATCTGGATTGTGCCGATTGTCGCGGTCATGATTGGCCTATGGCTGATATATGACAACTACAGTCGTATAGGCCCTAGAATTACCTTAACGATGGCAAATGCCGAGGGGATAGAAGCTGGCAAAACCATGATCAAAACGCGCAATGTGGATATTGGTCAGGTGGAACAGGTGCGGCTATCAGATGATTTAACCCACACACTAATCATTGCACGAATTAATCCAGAGGCCGAACCGATGCTGGTCGATGACTCCCGCTTCTGGGTCGTGAAACCACGTATAGGCCGAGAAGGGATCAGCGGCCTTAATACCGTACTATCCGGCGCCTATATTCAATTACAACCTGGTGAAAGTAATATCGAACAACGTGAATTTGAGGTGTTGGAACAACCGCCTATTTCAACTCTGGGCGTGCAAGGCTTACGTATCAACCTTATCAGTCAACTGGGTAACTCTCTGCGTGTTGGTGATCCCGTCACCTATCAAGGGTTCAATGTGGGTCGGGTTGAAAGCGCTGAATTTGATAGCGAAAAGCGTGAAATGCGTCACCAGTTATTTATTGAGAGCCCTTACGATGTTCTGGTCACCGAAGGCACCCGTTTCTGGTCTGCCAATGGCGTCGATTTAAAACTGGATTCTGAGGGGTTCAAAGTCAATATTGCCTCATTGGAAGCATTATTAGGCGGTGGTGTGACATTTGGCGTACTTGAGGATTTACCGGTCGGTTCTCGCGCCCAGCCCGACAGCATTTTTACCCTTTACGGTGATGAGGAGAGTGCGCGTCAGGAAGCTTATACTCAATATCTTGAATATGTACTGTTAATCGAAGATACCGTTCGCGGGCTTTCCAAGGGGGCGCCGGTTGAATTCCGTGGTATTCGTATTGGTACGGTTTCGAGTGTGCCCTGGAAATTTACCTCACCCGAACGCAATGCGCAGAGCGGCTTTGCTATTCCCGTGTTAATCCGCTTGGAACCACAACGCTTAGGCGGTAGTGAAAAAGTTGATATCAAAGACTGGGCAGCCCGCTTCGACCGCATGTTGAATGCCGGATTAAGAGCCTCACTTAAATCCGGTAACCTTTTGACCGGTTCATTATTTGTTGATCTTAATTTTCAGCGTGATGAATCAGTTGAATTTGTGGCCAGAACGTTTGAAGGGCATCAGGTTCTGCCAACCAGTTCAACAGGCTTGGCGCAAATCGAACTGAAAGTGTCGAATTTGCTGGATAAACTCAATCAACTGGAAGTTGAACCGATTCTAACCGGCATGGATCGTAATCTGGAAAGCTCCGAAACCATGTTGAGCGAAATCAGGGAGTTAACCGCCAGCATTCAAACCTTGGTCAATGCTTCTGAAACGCAACAGATCCCTGAAAACATTAATCAGACACTGACCGAAATTCGAGCCACTTTGCAGGGGCTGTCGCCTGATTCGTCCGCTTATCAAGAAATGACGGGCACTCTGCAACGTTTGGATAAACTGCTGCGTGACCTGCAACCAGTTGCACGTACACTGGGCGAACAACCCAATGCACTGATTTTTGATCGTCGTGACAGCGACGATCCTGTACCACGAGCGCCAAAATAATCGGGATTAGTTATGTTGATAAAAGTCAATAAATTGTTTTTTAGCTTATTGCTGGTATTGAGTTTATTGGCTTGTGCCAATCAAGCAGTTAATACACAACGATATACCCTGCCAGAAACCTTTCAATCCTCTGAGCAGGCTTCAACTCCTGATGCACAAGTCTTAGTAATAGGCTCTATTAGTCTGGCTGAATTTCTTGACAGCGAACGCATTGCATTGCAAATAGATGACATTACTCTGCATCAAGCCAATGAGCATCTTTGGGCAGAAAATCTGGGTCAACAAATACGCCGTGGATTGCGTAGCCGATTGAGCAAACAACTCCCAGAGTTGCTGGTAGTATCAGATAGTCGGGGATTAAAACAAACGGCGTGGAATTTACAGTTGGATATTGAGCAGTTTCATGGGCATTTTACTGGCAAAGCAGTGACCAGCGGGCAATGGCGTTTGCAGGACAGTAAAGGAAATATGCTTTTAATTTCGCCATTTACTATTGAAACTCCACTTGCGATTGATGGTTATCCTGCTCTGGTACGCGCATTGGGCAACAACCTGGATAAATTAGCTGAAGAACTAGCGGCTGAAATCACCAATCTCTGATTTGAATTGGGTGAGATCAATATGATCTCACCGCTTGAAATTATTTTATCCAAACCTGTTTGGCGTTCACAAATTCATGGATTCCGTGTGGCCCGAGCTCTCGGCCAAAACCGGATCCCTTGATTCCACCGCTGGGCAATCGAGGATCGGTTTTCACAATGCCGTTTATTGCGACCTGACCTGATTGAAGCTGCATGGCCAGATGCAAAGCCAGTTCGGCATTTTTAGTCCAGATGCTGGCACCTAAACCGTATTCCGTATCATTGGCCATCTGCAGTGCGTGTTCATGATCTTCTGCTTTAATCACCGCCATAATTGGCCCAAAGGTTTCCTCACGAAACGCACACATTGTGGGAGTCACTTCGGTCAGCAATGTGACCGGGTAGAAAAAACCATCGGTATCCGGTAATTCGCCCCCTAATAAACATTTCGCACCGGCAGCAACTGTATCTTCCACTTGGCGATGTAGATTCAGCTGCAAATCCTTGCGAGCAATCGGGCCGATATCGGTACTAGGTTGTAATGGATCGCCCATTTGCAATTTTTTGAGTCGGTTTAATAGTAGTTCGACAAAATGATCGTAGATTTCAGCCTCGACAATAATTCGTTTGGCAGCAATACAGGACTGTCCTGCATTAATGATTCGTGACAGTGTCACCACATCCGCGGCTGTTTCCAGATCAGCATCGGCCAGAATAATACTGGGATCCGAACCACCCAGTTCCAGCACACAGGGTTTAATTTCACTGCCCGCAATTTCGGCTACTTTCCTACCCGCACCGCCAGAACCGGTAAACGAAACAGCCATTATGCGTGGATCCCGAATCGCTAATTCTACTTCTGGGGTTTCCAGGGGCAGATTCACCATAATATTTTCCGGTGCGCCGGCTTTAACAAAGGCATTTGCTATAGCCTGGGCCGTTTGCGGCACATGGGGATCGTGTTTCATCACACAGGTGTTGCCTGCCATCAGTGCGGGTGCCAGATAGCGAAATGCCAACCATAATGGTGCATTCCAGGGCAGGATTCCCAGCAATGTGCCCAAAGGTTGATAACAGACATAACTCAGTGAAGCATCCGATGCGATAGTGTCCCTGGCCAGGAATTTTTCAGCATTATCAGCATAGAATTCTGCACAAAAGGCTGCTTTTTCAACCTCAGGTACCCCTTCTCTTATTGGCTTACCCATTTCCAAGGCCATCAGTTGTGCCAGATCTTGTTTTTCTGCACGTAACTGTCTGGCGACTGCACGTAACACCTCAGCACGCTCCTCAAAACTGCGATCACTCCAGTCAGCAAAAGCTGCGCTGGCCTCACCGATTCGGGCATACATTTCATGTTTACTGAGACAGGGGAAACTATCGATTTTTTCTCCGCTGTACGGGTTTGTTGCTATAAGCATGTTGACCTCTGTAGATTAACTGGCAGATTTTTGGGCTTGCTGAGGTTGTTTATCAGCTTTGGTTTCGTTTTTGTTGCCCTTATCAAGTGAGATAAGTTTTTGCTTGCCCTGATCGGCTTTGACGACAAAATCCCTATCCATGGTGAAAAAGGACTCGCAGCCATCTTCGGTAATATGAATGGTGTCAGAGATACCGCAGGTTTTATCCCCATCAACGCCCCACATCCACGGGATAATATGAAACGTCATGCCGGGTTTAAGTACAGTGGATTCGCCTTGTTTAAGACTGACGATATACCCTTCATCCCAGCTGGGTGGAAAAGCAATACCGATTGAATAGCCAGAACGTGTCACCAGTCGAGCACCAATATCATTTTTAGTAATGATATTGCGAATCATATTGTCGGCATCGGATACGGTCATGCCAGGCTGGAAGTTCTTATGCACAGCGTCCAGCGCCATTTTCATGATTTCCTGAGCCTTGTACATTGATGGACTTAATGCGCCCAGAACAATCGTACGCATCATCGCTGTGTGATAACGACGATAACACCCCCCCACTTCAAGGAAGACATGTTCATTTGGCTGCACAATGCGGCCTTCCCAAGTGGCATGGCCAATCATGGTGCGTGGTCCAGAAGTCACATACGGCATAACCGCTGGCGGCTCACCGCCAGCTCTAAACATTGCTGCGCTGATTGCTGCACCAATTTCATTTTCAGTGACATCTGCCTGCACTGCATCAATACCAGCTTGCATACCTGCTTCAGTCGCTCTGGCAGCATTCTGCATTAATGCTATTTCCATCGGTGATTTGCATACCCGTCCTTCCTCTACGATGCCAAAGCAATCCAGCAATTTGCCATCGGTCAAAGTGGTATGGATGCAGTCCTGATGATAGGCAGGGAAAAAGTAGCTGTTACGTTCATAACCAATGCGTTTTTTATCCAGTCCAAACTCAC